>JAPLGZ010000370.1 GCA_026389895.1 Chloroflexota bacterium
GGCCCCGCCCCTACGACGCCAACACGCGCCTTTTTATGTTCATATGAGTCTATTGAGAAAAACAGGCCAAGCGCTTTTGAATATCATCGAAAAATCCTGATGGCAAAAATTCCACCGCTGAAAAATTCGTACAGCAGCCCATTTCTTCGTACAAATGTCAGTTTAGATCTTGTCTAAATGGGGAGCAACCACTTCGCGCGTCTCTTTGCTACTTACGACCGGAATAATTTCAAGGGTCGCCCCTGACCCGCGCCACATCAGCGTCCATTCTTGAAACAGGCGCAGATCGTCACATTCCATCAGCTGAAAACAGCGGCTGAAATTCGGTTCAACCCAGCTATCGATGTATTTGAGGCCATCCGGCAACAGGCGACCTTCGTCGCGCACACGCTTATAGATCGGGAGCATGTCATTGTCTTTGAAGCGCTCAATGATCATGAATAGCATCGCAAAGTCCTTTTTACGGCACGATTCACGCAACCGATTTAGAGCTTCTTGGCCCGATCCCCCACTCGAATCGTGCCCGGTTGCACAACTTTGGCGTTGATGCCGCGCAAGTGCAACTGCTTCTGTTCGGCAGAGTTGACAAACTTCATGGCATCCAGGCCAAACCGCGCGACAAACTTCGCACAGCCGGTGTGCGGTTGGTCGGTTACCTCGATCACGGCCGAGCCAAGGGCCAACTGCGTGCCTGGTGGCAAGTTTTCCTCGCTCAAATCCAGGTCAATAAACAGTTGGTCGCCGGCCAATGCCCAACGATCTTTGTCCTGCGCCACGAGGGCAATCACACGCGAGTTCATAATATTGAGTTGCATATCGGGGTGTGACGAGCCGTCAGTCGTCCGCGAACTGCCACGGATCTTCCAAGTATCACCCACCAGCCCATCCACTAAATCAAGCTCCCCTTCTTCGATCACGTCGCGCACATTGCTCTGGGGTCGGCGCACAATCAGTTCTAACACCCCTTCATCAGTCGGCGATTGGCGGATATAGTCTAACCCAGCTTCCAACTCTTCCTTCGTCAAATGGCGCACATTTTCCATTAACATAATTTTCCCCTTTCAAACAAGATAATGTCTGCTCAAAATTCAATGCTTATGTTCCGGACGCTCAGGGTAGGATGGGGTAGTTGCCTTCAGGATTGGCGGTTAAATGCCCAGTGGCGCGGCTGACCCATTCTACGAGCGCAAGTTTTATCTTCTCTGCGTTCTTTGTGTAACCGTTGTTTTAAGCGGCCTGTTGACCAGTCGGATTCGTGCGCAGGGTGGTCAGATGTTGGCGCAACGCTTGAATCCCATACCCAAATGGGTTGCCTACATTCAGAAAGCGATAACCCCATCTGATTTTTTCTTGAATTTCGCTAACATCTTCTAGCGTCGTGCCGATTGCAATCTTACTGTCTTGGAAACGTCGCCCGATGTCGCGCATAATTTCTTGGACGGCAGGCGCACCGGTCTGGGTGAGTACGCCGAGCGAGGCCGAGAGATCCATCGGCCCCACAAAGAGTACATCAATCCCTGGCACTTTGGCAATCTCGTCGATGTTGTCGTAGGCCTGTTGGCTTTCGATCTGGAGAACCAACACCGTTTCGGCGTTGGCTGTTCGGATCACATGGCCCCAATCTTCGCCCGCAATCAGCGGCCACAAGGGCGACACCCCGCGTTGGCCTTCGGGTGGATAGCGGGCATATTGGACCGCGCGCGCGGCCTCCTCGGCGGTGCTGATCTGTGGCACCATCACGGCCACCGCGCCAATGTCAAATGCTTTCTTGATCAGTGCCGGATCATTCCATGCCACGCGGATCATCGGCGCGACGCCCTGTTGGCGCGCCAACACGGGCACTGCGTCTAATGATTCTGTGCCATACGGCGAATGTTCGGTGTCGATCCAGATAAAATCAATGTCGGTCCGGCACGTCACCGTCGTGATATACGAAGATGGCGCTGGGATGGCGGTGCCCAAAATTAAGGCACCGTTTTGGAGCTTTTGCTTGAGCGGATTGGGATACATGTCAATAACCACTTTCTTGAATGCGTAGGAGAGCAGCAACAAGACGAGCGATTTCCTCGTCGTTGTTAAACACATGGGTAGAGATGCGCAGGCTATCCGAATTGGCTTCTAGGGTCGAAGTCAAAATATGGTCACGGTCTAATAAACGAGCCGACAACGCTGCCGCGCCAATGCCAGGAATGTTGAAGGTGACAATCCCCGATGATTGTTCATAGGGCAACGGGGTTTCTACGATCAAATTGGGCACAGTTAGCAACGCAGCCTTCAACCGGTCTGTATACGCGGCGATGGCGGCGAAGACGTTCGCCCAGCCGATCTCGGCCCAGATGTCCAGTGCCTTGCCAAACCCGATCTGATCGGCCAAATTGCGCGTGCCAAATTCAAACCGCTTGGCCTCGTCGAGCAGCGTCATGTGGCCATCCAGATCCATCTCTTTTTGCGAATGCGAACCGATCCAACTGGGCTTCAACCATTCAATGCGGTCACGCCGCACATAAAAACCACCTGTGCCCTGCGACGCCATCATATATTTGTGACCGCTAAAGGCGTAGAAATCACACCCTAAGGCGTGGACATCCACGGGAATTGCGCCAAAGGATTGCGCCCCATCGAGCAGCACCGGCACCTCACGCTGATGGGCGATCTCGGTCAGCGCTTTGACGGGCAAACGCTGGCCGGTGCGCCGTGAAACGTGACTGATCGAGACCAGACGGGTGCGCGCATCGATCAGTTGCTCAAATTCATGCAACATCTGTTCTTCGTCGTGCACCACGTTGACAAAACGCAATTGAACACCATATCGTTGGACAAAATTATACCAGGGAATCCGGTTGCCGGGATGTTCGTGGGTGCTCAAAATGAGATTATCACCCGGCTGCCAGTCAATGCCATTGGCGACAATGTTAATGCCAATCGTGGCGTTTTCGCCCAGCACAATCTCATCGGCATCGGCGCCCAAGGCGTTGGCCACCTTGCCGCGGGCTGCTTCAAATAAATTGATCATCTGCGTATAAACTTCTGGCAAGGCCGGCGCGCGGTTCTGGTAGCGCGCCCACCGCTCGACTTCATCAATGACGGGCTCTAACGTCGGCGAAAAACCGCTGGTTTGAAAATAGGCATACTCTTGGACAATCGGGGTGAGCGCGCGGATATCAGATATGTTCATAGATAAATTAATCGGAAAATTGAGCGACTGAGTTTTGAATGAAGAGTGATAAAGGTCATTTGATCTCACTTATCACTCGTCATTCACGTTCTAGCTAGGAAAGCGCTGCGCGATCTTTGGTAATGTAGATGGGTGCGCACATAATCGCTATGCATCACCTCTAACACTGCCGATCGTGTATAACGCGCCGGTCACCATCATCTCATCCCAAAGCCTGCCGGGGATGGCGTGCATCAGGCAAAACGGAATCGCCGAATCAACCAGACAACGCCAACAATGCCGATCAGACGAAGGAGGAAATACCCTGGCCATGGTTCGTCTATCCTCAAGCGTATAATATGAAATAGTGGTTGTAAAAATGTGAATTTACTATACCTGAACCGATAAAGCTTGTCAAAGTGACTTTTTTCACTAACCAACGAAAGCGGTGCGGCGCATTAGAAACGGGCAGAAAATATCAACTTATCCTCGAATCAAAGAGAGCCGACACTGGATTGGCGTAGGGACGTGCCCTCGTGGCCACCATGTGGATCAAGCTAAGGGAATAATGGATAATTTATCCGGTTGGCACCGGTGAATGAATTCACCGTCTAGTACAAAAAGTGCGTTAAAACGCACTGGCGGCCACGCAATCACAGGCCAGGCCAACCGGTTTTAACCGGTTTTCCGTATCAGATGGTGAATTCATTCACCAGAACTTGATCCACATGGGGCACGCCCCCTACACGTCAACCTTACGTTTTTTATCGATTTGACTTTCGCCCACAAATCAGATTATGCTTTGAAGCGTGTTCATAGGTGAGAATTGACCTCTCGCAACAGGAGCGGGCGTGATTGAGGGACGGCCAATGCCATTCGTTTTGTCCCGTGACCGTTCTTGGCCTGTAGGGGAGCAGCGCACGCAGGGTATAGGGTGTTTATCTTTAATCTGGGACCAGGCGCGGCGAACTTTTGCCCTGTTGCGTCCCTATAATTTTGTGACTCATCAGCCGAAAGTGTGAAAATGCATTGTTTTACCTCTTGCTAAAACAACGCTTTTCACACTTTTCACAGATGAGCGAATTTTGCCTTAATTTTTGACACGGAGGAGTGCATGGCCCGTTATCCACAAGCGATTTTGGTCTCCTGTGAAATTCCATGGGACGAAAATGAGCAGTTGTTAGAAGATATTTTTCGGCGCGAGGTGCGCAGCGTTCTCCAACATTTTAAGCATCTCTACATCTTTGGTACGGCGGGTGAAGGCTACGCCATCGACACGGCCCGTTTCCAGCAGATTGTGCGCATTTTCTACGAAGAGACCCGCGGTGCGGATGTGTACCCCATGGTCGGTGTGATCGGGCTGTCGACGGCTAACATTATCGAACGGCTTCAGTTCGCCTATGCTGTCGGTTTTCGGGTCTTCCAGATTTCAATGCCGCCCTGGGGCGCACTCAACGACACGGAAGTAATGACCTTTTTTACCGATGTTTGTGGCGCTTTCCCAGAGGCGAAATTCCTGCACTACAACCTGCCACGCACCAAACGTGTACTCGAAGGGCCCGATTACCGCCGCCTGATCGACGCCGTGCCCAATTTGGTGGCCACCAAAAATACGGGTGGTGGCATCACGCGCGCCGCCAGCTTGATGAAGCAAGCCCCCGAACTTCAGCACTTCTTTGGCGAAGAGAATTTCCCTCATGGCTGTCTGTATGGCGAATGCTCGATACTTTCGTCCTTTGGGCCTATGTCCCCGCACAAGACTTGGGCGCTCTTTGAGGCTGGTCTGGCCCGCAATTTCGAGCAGTTATTCCGCCTACAAAAAGAATTTCACGATATGTTATACGATGTGCTCGGCTCTGTGCTCACAGAAGGGCGCATCGACGGCGCTTATGACAAAATGTTGGTGCGGCTAGGCGGCTTGGATGAGATGCCCTTGCGCCTGCTCTCACCCTATCAATGTTTTAGCGAAGAACAATACCAGGCCTGCAAGCGCGTCTTGCATGAAAAATATGCGGATTGGCTGCCATGACTACCTTGAACTTTAAACCGCGCGTGCCTGTCTTCGATGCTAACATTCGCGTCGGGGACAGCTATGATGCGCCTTCACCCTGTCCCAATCAAGCCGCTCTGTTGGCAGAAATGGATCGCCATGGGATCGCACGGGCGGTTATCTATCATGCCCAAACCGAGGAGATCAGCCCCATCGACGGCAATCATTTCCTCGAGACCTGGCTTGGGGACGCGCGCCTGACGCCGCAATGGTCTGTGCTGCCCACGGCTGCCTCGCTGGCGCAGATCGAGCGCCTGCATGGCCAAAATCGCGTTTCGTCGGTGCGGCTGCATGATACGCGTTCGGCTGGCCTGCCCTTTCGGCCCTGGGCCTATGACAAGCTCCTCACTTGGCTTAGCACACACCAGATTCCACTCTGGATCCCGTTGCCGAACACCGATGCTGATGAGCTTGTCACAACCTTGCAGGGTCATCCTGAATTGGTTACGGTGCTAGTTGGCGCGCATTATGTGCATCATTTGCAGGTGCGACCCCTGTTGGCGGCCTTGCCAAACGCCTATCTGGAATTGAGCCGTTATGAGCCGATTGGCGAAATGGAGGCCCTGCGCGACGAATTTGGCGCGCGCCGCCTGCTCTACGGCTCCTGGTATCCACGCTATGCCATGGGAACGATGTTGTTTTATCTGCATCATACCAATTTGAGTGAAGACGAATTGGCGTTGGTCTGCGCGGGCAATTTGGAACGGATTCTGGATGGGTGAAGAAATGATGCGTGATAAGTGAAGGTTGACCCAGTACTCTGGCCTATCTCACTCATCACGCATCACCCATCATCCACTCGAAAAAGCATGACTAAACTTTTACCCTATGGAGCTGCTCCATGATCGACGGTACCAAAGTAATCGACTTCCACGGCCATGTCGGGCGCTGGGATAAATATGGCATGATCGATGACCCGGCGCTGTTCCTCCACGCGATGGACGCTGTGGGGATTGACGTGGCCTGTCTGTTTAATATTTTTCACCCCGATGGCGCCACCGCCAACGATTTGGCGGCGCGTTTTATCGCGCAACATCCCGACCGGTTTGTTGGTTTTGCCTACGTATCGCCCTTGATGCCGGAGCGCATGCTCCCCGAATTAGCACGGGCGATTGATGAGCTGAAATTTGTGGCAATCAAACTCTATCCCCCTTACACGCCCTGGCCGCTGAATCAAGCGCCCTGGCATCCAATCTATCAATTTGCCCATGAACGGGGTCAGACGATTATCTTTCACACAGGCCCAGAGCCGCAATCCTTGCCCAAATTTGTCGGCGAAATTGCGCCGCACTATCCACAGGCCAACTTTGTCATCGGGCATTCTGGCAATACGCCCGACGAACGGACGCAGGCCATTGCCGCGGCGCAGGCCAATCCGAATGTCTATTTGGAAACTTGCTCCACCTTTCGCACACCTGGCGTGATCGAGCAACTGGTCAACGAAGCCGGGGCCGACCGTGTGCTCTACGGTTCTGACATGCCGCTGATGGACCCCCGCTCGCAGATCGGCAAGATCATCACTGCCACGATCTCCGACGAGGCCAAGCGCCAGATTTTAGGGTCGAATGCTTGCCGGCTCCTGGGGTTATAATTTTATGCGCGGGCGGCATTGGAAGAGATCCCAACCCCGGAAGGGGACTGATTAGGGACAGAACGAGTTACTTCCTCGATCCCTGATCGGTTCCCTCCCTGTTTGGGGAGGGTTAGGGTGGGGCCTACTGTATAACTACTGAACGATCGGAGCGAACTATGCGTATTGTCACCGGCGCGATCAGCCATGAAACGAGCACATTTACCCCCGTCGCCACGACTTGGGCGAGTTACCATGACCATTTTGGTTATCTACGGGGTGCCGAAATTTTGGCCAAATTCCGCGGCGCCAATACCCCGATTGGCGGTTTTATCGAAGGCGCAGACGCCCACGGTTTTGAACTAATCCCCACAATCTTTGCCGAGCCGCACCCGAGCGGACCAACGCCGCGCGATATTTTTGACCAAGTGCTCAATGATCTGCTCACCGGGATCAAAAATGCTGGCGAGATTGATGGCATCTTGTTAGAACTACATGGCGCAATGGTCGCCGAAGGCATCGACGATGGCGAAGGGTATGTGCTGGCCGCGATCCGCGATCTGGTCGGGCCAGACATACCCATTGTCGCCCAGTTGGACATTCATTCGAGTGTCTCTAAGCAGATGATCGAGATGGCCGATGTGCTGATCGGTCGCGAAACTTACCCTGAAATTGATATGGCGGCGCGTGGCCGAGAATGCGCCGACGTGTTAATCCGCATGCTCAAAGAGGGTTTGCGACCGACCATGGCGCTGCACCAAATTCCGATGATCTGGGGCATGAATCAGGTCACGGCCCATTCGCCCATGCGCGAAGCGATTGCCGAATTGCACCGGATCGAGGCGCAACCAGGGGTGATCTGCGGCTCGATTGCCACCGGTTTCCCGCTCTCCGACGTGCCCGATATGGGGTCGTCGGTCTATATTGTCACGGATAACAACCAGGCGTTGGCGCAGCAATATGCCGATGAACTGGGCGCGTGGATCTTTGAACGGCGGGCAAGTTGGCAGTTACGTATGCCTAGTACGGCCGAAGCCCTGCGTGACGCTCGCCAACAGGGCCGTTATCCCGTCGTCTTTGCCGACCGTAATGACAATACAGGGGGCGGTTCACCTGGCGATAGCACGGGTTTGTTGCGCACATTTGTAGATGAAAAATTAACCGATGCCTGCGTCCTCTATATCGTTGATCCCGAAGCCATCGAACGTTGTCAACAGGCGGGCATCGGCGCGACCTTGACGCTGGCGATTGGCGGTAAATCATCCCCACTTCAGGGCACACCCGTCCAGATGACTGTTGAAGTGCTGGGGCTGTCGGATGGCCGTTTTCGCTATGATGGCCCAATGTACGCTGGGCTGGAAACCAGCATGGGCCCTTCGGCCTACATTCGCCAGGAGGGCATCCATGTTATTTTGACCAATGGTCACGAACAGCCATTTGACACCGCCTTTGCGCGCTCGTTGGGGCTGGACCCGCGCCAGATGCGCTACATCGGTGTCAAATCGGCGGCCCATTTTCGAGCCGGCTTCGAAGCCTGGGCCGGGGCAATCTACGTTGTCTCGGAGCCCAGTGTCCACAGCGCGGATACAGGAACGCTCACCTATCATAACCTGGGGCGCAAGTTGTATCCATTTGACAACCTATAAGTGATATGAGAAAACGCACGTAGAGAGAAATTCGGTATCAATGGTATGTGAAGCAAAAATTTTGACGCAGAGGCGCAGAGACGCAAAGAACTGCCAATAAAAACGCTAGTGGAGATAAAGACTTCGCCGTGCCTGACTCGCCTGAGACTTCGGCAGGCTCAGTCGAACAGTGATTCTCGCGGAGTAGCAATGGCTCCCGTGCCCGTTGCTTGATTTTTCTTTGCGCCTTTGCGTCTCTGCGTTAAGCTCTGCTGTCCATACCCCTAATAGAATGATAAAAGTAGCCACATCGAAAAGGATCGTAACATATGAGTGTCTGGCAATTTACCGACGTTGATCGTGAATTTTTTGCGCGTGAAGTAGAGCCCTTCTTACCGGAGAAGATCTTTGACGCGCACGCCCATCTCTTTTGTCATGAACACTATACGGGGAACACGTTGCCAG
>JAPLGZ010000232.1 GCA_026389895.1 Chloroflexota bacterium
CAGCAAACGAGCACCTTACGCATCGTAAAAATGTTGTATCTTTTCAGTTATACACTGCTTAAAAATTACTTCCCCTATTTATAGTGTTTCTCTAGTGTATTCCAGCCACATATTGGGGAATTTCGACAATAAATTCATGCGTAGATTAGTTTATAGCGCGGGTTAGGCAGAGGGTATTAGGTACAATAGGCAATAAAATCTTACTATTTCCTTACGATTCAAACATCCCATTACGGAGGGTTACGCAGTTATAAATCTATAGAAACCCTACTCGGGGTCACCGTAAAACAAGTTTTTCGGTAGTTCATAGGTCAGCCAAGCACCATGCGTGCAACGTGACAAGTCGCGCTGAGTTGGCTCGGGGATCGATGAAAGGCCAGGTCAATTGATGCAGTGGGGCATTATTTATCAGCCGAATACACAGGAGTAGCCTTCTCAAGCAGAGGCTTGACACGCTCTTCTAAAAAGAGATTGAGCGCGACCAGGCGCGAATGCTCAATAGAGACTTCTCTATAAACTATCTATACAAGTCATCTTTGAAAGTTAAATCCTGATTTTACAAATGAGCGAAGGAACAACCTTGAACGAGGATTAAAGGCGCTACGGTACAGGATCTTATGGTGATTAACCAAATAAAGCGGTAATGGGTCAGTCAACCGGCTTTGCGCCCAAGGGGCATCCGCCTCTGGGCACGGTTTCCCGTAGAAGGCGGCGGTTCGCGCCCAAGGCGGGTGCCCCTTGGGCGCGCTGCGGCACGCCCGCCAATGGCCGAAATAAATGGTTAATCACCATAAGATCCCGCCCATAAGACTACGCTGGCGGTTAGTGACAGTTCATTAGCTCTACATAACGGGCAAGTGGCTGGGGATTTAGCAGAAATCTAGTGGATAAGAGGTGGCAAGCAAATGGCTTATCACACAGAATGATAAGCCATGCCGCAACTGCATTCAGAACAAATCTGAAGATACATCTCTCTAGCCTGAAGCCAGGCTATCAACTGATTTGCCATTGTTTGCCTGTTGATTTTTTAGTTTTGTCGCACCCTTGGCCACGCGTGGTCGTCCTGCACCAACATGACGCACACGATTCAAAACGACGCCGGTCAGATTTTCCGACAATTCGCGTCGCCCGCGCCGGATCGTCTTTCGATCCAGCCCTGTGATCTCGGCGATATAGGTTTCGCCACCGCGCCCACAACGTTCCGCCTCCAACGCGGCAAGCCAACGCCTTTGTCGTTCATTCAGTTGGCTCATCACGATGTTGAGATGATGGTGCCACATGCGGTCTGGGTGGTCGAGTTGATTTTGACATAATGAGCATTGACAATGATAAGCAAGCAAGGTTGACATAGGCAATAGAATGAAAGGCAATAGAATGAAAGGCAATAGAATGAAAGGCAATAGAATGAGAAGTGAAGAAGCAATTGACAAAGAGATAAAGCATGCTGAAATACTTTTTCTCGATTTCGTATTAAGTCTAATTAAGGTAAATTTGCCCAAAAAAAACTTTAGGACTAAAATATGACTTGTGGCAAGTGCACTAAACAGTTAATAGCTAACTATGGCAGGTTCTCATCAGAAGGTGCGGTTGTAGGGACCATTGTTTTATCTAGCTCGTCCCAAATATTCGGATACCAACGTTGTAGCGCACGCATTTTGCGGCGTGCTGGTTCTGAACCGGAATTGTGCAAGCGCCAACCAAGTTTATTGAGAAAAGCGCCAATATAGTTAGGCTTGTAGACTACACCAAATTCGCGTTGAATGACCAAACAAACCCGTTTGCTCGTCCATATATCATTCACAAAACCGTACTGGTTGGCACCATGAATCAATAATTTTAGTAAATGCTGACGTTGTGCTGCATTTAAACGAGATTTATTCCCTTGACCTTTACGCGTACGAAGTGCTTCCGTTCCACCAATGGCCGCCCGGCGCAACCATCGTTTAACAGTGGGTGGGGTAACGCCAATTGCCTCAGCAATATCATCTATCGACCAACCTTTTGCGTTTAGTTCCCAAGCCTGAAGCCGCTGAGCTTCTCGTTGCTTATTTTTAATTTCTGGCTGATTTGTGTGCATAGAGTTGTATCCTCCCGATCTATAAAACGCATCGAGCTCACCAGTAAATTCTGGTTACTACATTGCCCATTTTCACTGGATTTCAGGTGTAAAGCTACCTCAATTAAGGTTGAACCCGTGCTTTATATTTGTATAAAAATCGTAAACAGCGATAATAAGTGAATATCTGCAGCAATTATCTATGAACAGCGCCGATAAAACGCTGATGCGCAATCCTAACAAGCAGTACAGGTTTACTTTACGATGCTCCAATTAAATTTGCTGGGTTCGCCGCAGATCATCTTACGCAATCAACCACTCACAAATCAGTTAAACAACAAGGCGCAAGCCTTACTTTTCTACCTAGCACTCACCGGGCAAACGCACAGTCGAGACAAATTGGCAGCACTCTTCTGGGCCGATGTCCAGAACAATCAAGCACGCAAAAATCTGCGCGATGTCCTGCCCCATTTACGCAAATACCTGGGCGATTATGTGCTGATCGGCACACAAACAGTTGGCTTCGATCTGTCCAGCGACTACAAATTAGACATAGATGAGTTGCGGGCTGGGTTGACCCTGCGCTCTCCGTCGCCCCCAGCTTTGGCTGCCCTTGATGCCACGCTAGCGCTCTATACAGAAGATTTCCTAGACGGCTTTTATGTACGCAATGCGCCACTTTTTGAGGAGTGGGTGCTCTTACAGCGCGAGGCGATCCATGCGCAAATCGTGCAAGCCAGCCTATTCCTCGTCAGTCAATATATGGACCAGGGCAACTATGAGGCTGGATTAAATGCCAACCGGCGCTTATTAGCCTTTGAGCCAATCGCAGAAGTGGCCCACCGTTATCAGATGCGCTTGTTGGCCTATAGCGGGCAACGAAGCGCAGCGTTGGCGCAATATGAATATTGCCAGCGGGTGATAGCCAGCGAATTAGATGCGATACCTGATATTGAGACCACGACCCTTTATGAGCAGATTCGTGCGGGTATCTTGCCGAATCCTGTCGGCAACCAAGAAAGCTTGCCTGTGCGCGCGGTCAATTTTGCGGCTGATGGGGATGAAGCGACGGTGGCCGCTCAGACGCAGACGTTGGTGGAGTTGCATCTCTTCAATACCTTCTATGTGAGGCGCGCTGGCCAGATCGTCGATGACTTTCGCTCGGATAAAGTGCGCGCGCTGCTGGCCTATTTGGTAGTAGAAGGGAAAACACCCATCTATCGGTCACACTTGATCGAATTATTTTGGGGCCGTAATGAACTCGTAACGGCGCGCGGCAGCCTACGCGTGGCGCTTACAAACTTACGGCAGTTGCTGATGCCGCTTGATTTAATCCAAGCCACACGCCAAACCGTACAATTTCAAACGGATCATCCTCAATTCTGGTGTGATGCCCTGCTTATGGATGCATTGTTAGACGGGCCACCAGGCGCCACCGATCCACGAGCCGCGGAAACAGTGACCAAGTTGGTCGATATGGAGTTTCTCCCGGGTTTGGGAGCGGTTGATAGCCCTGCGTTTGAAGCCTGGCGGCAGGCGCGGCAGTTCCATTACCTACAACTACGGAGCAAACAGCGCGAAGCGGGGAAATTAGCAGAGGCGCCCATGCCTTCGATCAGCGCACCAGCCACGTCTGTTCCTGCGCATATGCACAATTTACCGCGCCAGCTTACACCTTTCATCGGTCGCCAGATGGAAATTACAACCATTCGCAACAAGCTCCAAGATGAACGCTATCCCTGGCTCACGATCGTAGGCGAAGGTGGTGTAGGTAAAACACGGCTAGCGCTTACCGTAGCGGCGGCTGTCCAGGCAGATTTTTCAGATGGCGTCTGGTTTGTCCCACTGGCAGGCGTTACGCCAGGTGCTAATTTGGCGGATCGGTTGGCGGTGGCAGTGGGCGCAGCGTTAAACCTGACATTTGTGAACATCGAGTCTTTGACCGCGCAGCTCTTCGCACAGTTGCGCAACAAACAACTATTGCTACTCCTTGACAACTTTGAACACCTGG
>JAPLGZ010000207.1 GCA_026389895.1 Chloroflexota bacterium
TATGGTTATTTATTATTTAATTCGGTAACGGAGAAGCTAACCTGCTTCAGCAGGTTTCTCATAGCAGGCGGCGGTTTCAACCGCTGCGGCACGCCCACCAATCACCGAATTCAATGGTTCATTCGCAATAATCACGGATAGCAAGAAAAATTCTCGGTTCTAGCCTTTGATCCCCGAAAGCACAATGCCCTGAACAAAATAGCGTTGGGTGGCAAAAAACAGCAGAATGATCGGCAAAATCGACATCACCGAAGCGGCCAACAATAGATGTTGCGTCGGCTCACCGCCCACTTCGGGCAGCGTGTGAAAATAGTTCATGCCCACAGCCAGGGTCATGATCGTATCTTTTTGCAGATAGATTACCTGGTTGGCAAAATCGTTCCAAACCGCATTGACGGTGATTACACAGATTGTCGCCAACACGGGTTTACAGAGCGGCATCAGAATCTGCCAGAAAATGCGTGGATAACTAGCCCCATCGATTAAGGCCGCCTCGTCCAGGTCTTTGGGTAGGGTCATAATAAATTGGCGCAGCAGAAAGATGGCGAATGCACCGCCGCCAAACCAGGTTGGCACCCAAAGCGGATACAGCGTGTTCAACATATTCAGCCGATGGAAAAGGATATATTGCGGAATTAATGTCACCTGGGCGGGGAGCATCAATGTGCCCAAGGTAATGGCGAAGATCACATCGCGCCCGCGATAGCGAAAGCGCGCAAACGAATAGGCCACCAACGAAGCAGTAATCACTGTGCCAAGTGTACTGAGCACGACAATAAAGAGCGTATTGAAGGTCCACAGCGCAAACGGCACACTGGTCAACACCGTCTCATAATTGATCCATTGTGGCACTTTGGGCAGCCAAGTCGGCGGGAAAGTGTTCAACTCATCAATCCGCTTGAGCGAACTCATCACCGTCCAAAAGAAAGGAAAAAAGAAGAAAATGGCGAGGATGCACATCACACCAAAGAGCAGCGCACGGCTTGGTCTGAGGCGAATGCGCCGTGTAGATGCACTCAATTGTACGCGGCCAACATCGGTTAATACATTGCTTTGGGTTGCCATTTAGTTTGTGTCCCCTCCGTAATAAACCCAGCGCCGCGACAAGACCAGTTGAATATAGGTAAAGACCATTAGGATCAGGACAAAGATCCAGGCCAACGCCGAGGCATAACCCATGCGGAAATAGTTAAAAGCCTGATTATAGATATGCAAGGCGTAGAACCAGGTGGAGAACGAAGGGCCGCCGTTGGTGGCGACAAAGGCCAGCGTAAAGACCTTCAGTGCGCCAATAATGCCGAGGATCAAATTAAAGAGGAGCGTTGGCGAAATCATGGGGATGGTAACGTGACGAAAGCGCGCCCACGGGCCAGCGCCATCAATTTCCGCCGCTTCCATCAGTTCGCGCGGTACGCCCTGCAAACCGGCCAGGAAGATTAGCATTTGGTTGCCACCTACCCCGGCCCAGAGCGCCATGAGAACCAGAGAACGCAAGGCCCAGAGTTTATCTGCCAACCAACCAGGGCCTTGAATGCCAACCCAGCCTAAGGCCAGGTTGATCGGTCCCAGTTGGGGATGCAACAACCACGTCCAGACCAGAGCCAAGGCTACCGCCGGCGTGAGCGAAGGCAGAAAAAACATCGTGCGGAAAAATGAGGTGCCTTTGTAACCCTGGTTCAACAACATCGCCAGCAACAGCGACGAAATAATACCCAGCGGCACCACTTGCAGCGAATAATCTAAGGTGCGCCAGAGTGACGGCCAAAATTGTTTGTCCGCCGTGAAAGCACGCACATAGTTCTCTAAACCGATAAACTTGGGCGGTGAGAGTACGTCATATTCCATCAGACTAAAATAGGCCGAGGCGATGATCGGGCCAATCGTAAAGATCAGCAAACCCAGCAGCCAGGGCAGCAAAAAAATATAGCCCCAAATTGCTTGGTGTTTCTCTAAAGGAGACCGAGCGCCGACCAATGTGCCAATGAAACCTGGTGACCGCTGGCGAGCCAACGGTGCTGTCCGTATGATTGACATGGGTTTTTTCCTTGAACAGGAAGGGAGCGAGGAAGCTATCGTAGCTTATATCATATTTGTTTTGAGAGTGCAACAATAATATAAGAAGAATGCGAATTTAATGGATCGACGTTTGGCTTAATACGGGCGCCAACAACTTTTGCGGATTGACGGCAGGCATATTATCTGCTATGCTGTCAATACACATTAGCTCCCCAGCCAATGTCGTCCTCTTTGTGTTGATGCTCTGCCGATTACTCCAGATTAGACAAATAAAACGCTCATCCAGCGGCTTTCATTTCTGTCAATCTGTGGTCTTATTTAATTTCCACCAAACCAAAGGAGAAACTAGATGGCTAACACAGGACTAACCCGGCGACATTTTCTTCAGTTGACAGGTAG
>JAPLGZ010000496.1 GCA_026389895.1 Chloroflexota bacterium
ACAATGACGACAGCGGCGCCCAACAGATGGCAAGAGGCGGCACAAGCCAAACCGACCGGGCCAGCGCCCGCCACATAGACAATCGAGCCGGGTCCAACACCGGCAGTTACGGCGCCATGATAGCCGGTGGGGAAAATGTCGGACAGGAGCGTCAGGTCTTTGATCTTCTCTAACGCTTGATCGCGGTCGGGGAACTTTAACAAATTGAAATCAGCATAGGGGACCATCACATATTGGGCCTGGCCACCGACCCAGCCACCCATGTCGACGTAGCCATAGGCTGCACCTGGACGCGCTGGATTCACATTCAAACAGATACCGGTTTTGCCTTCTTTGCAATTGCGACAGCGACCACAGGCAATATTGAAGGGGACCGAAACAATATCGCCCACCTTGATAAATTCAACATCCCGGCCGGCCTCGATTACCTCGCCCGTAATTTCGTGGCCGAGGACCAACCCTGCTTCGGCAGTGGTGCGGCCACGGACCATATGTTGGTCACTGCCACAAATATTGGTCGCAACAATCTTTAAGATCACCCCGTGCTCGCATTTACGAGCCCCTAATGCTAATTTGGGATAGTCGATGTCCTGGACTTCTACCACCCCAGGTTTCATGTAAACTACACCTCGGTTATCTGCCATCGTACAGCCTCCTTGCTATATGCAATACTGATTTGCGTGAGTCATTTTGGGGATTTATGAATGATTTGGCACCAGCCCTATTATAGAGGCACCACGCATGATTTGTAAAGCGCTCTTTTAAGACGGGTGCAGCGCCGTTTTTGGGGCGCTGCACAGGGATAAATCCCGCAGCGCATCAACCTTATTCGTAGCGGAAGCGCCAGATGCCCAGCACAAAAAAGACGGTTGCAAAGCCGAGCAAGACCAAGACAGGTTGGGTCACCTCAGCCACACCGGCACCGCGCAAGATCACGGATTGAAAACCGTCCATTGCCCAGGCGGAGGGAAAGAGATGGCCAATCTGCTGCATAAAACGCGGTGTAATCTCCAGCGGCCACCAGGCACCGCCTAGCGCCGCCATCAGCATCGACGCGCCGATCATCAGGCTGACGGCTTGATCGCCCGTGCGCACCAGGGTGGAGATAAAGATGCCCATACTGACGCCAGCCAAGATAAAGGTCAGGGTAACCACCGCCAGCGCCAGTGGACTTCGCCCCCACGCCACGCCAAAGACCCACTGACCAACCCCGATCAGCAAGAGGGCTTGCAGGATCCCCATGAGGATAGGCCCGACAATTTTGCCAGTTAAGAGCGTAAATTTGCTGATCGGGCTGGTCACCAGTCGGCGCAAGGTGCCGTTGACGCGCTCGTTGACAAAGACAATCGCACAAGAGAGCAGATTGATTAGGCCAAAGTTGACCAGGCTGCCAGGCGAAGATTGGTTCGTACCGTTTGCCAGTTGGGTAGCGGCGCCGCCCGCTGCAACGGCAATTTCACGACGGATGGTCACCGTGCGTTCGGTCTGTTGGCGTTGGGCGCTAGCCAACGCCTGGTCAAAATAAGCCGTCTGCTCGCGCGCATTCGCAAAGGGCTGCAACGATGCCGCCAGTTTGGTCGCCAGGTTTGCCGTCTGGATCGCGCCACTTACCTCGGTAAAGATGGCGCTGATCTCAGCCTGCGCGGCGCGCGTCGATTCGTCCCGGTCGGTCACATAAAATTCACCGTTGACCGCCTGACCCGTCAGCAGCGTGGCACTGAGCCCCGCCGGCAAGAACAACAGGCGGTTATAATCATCTAACTTGGCCAGCGCAACCGCTTTGTCCGTGGGCAAGGGTTCGTCTGCCGTCGACTGGTACCGGCGAATCACGGACGAGCCATCGATCGCCTTGAGGATGGCCGCGGCCAACGCGCAGCTACGCAGGGAAAGTCGCACAAAGTTACCGGCCAAAGCAAAAATTTTACGCATTGAGAGTTCCTGTCAGTTTATGATATGGGGTAGAGACTCAACTAGCGCAAGACCCGGCGCCGGTAAAGCAGTAGACCGACGCCAAATAGAAAGACCGAAATGATGGTCAACGCGCTGATCTCGGTGGTCAAGGCTGGCAAGCCCTGGCCAATCGCCAGTTTGGTAAAGCCAGCCATGCCCCAATAGTTCGGGGTCAGTTGGGCGATCCGTTGCAGCCAGGCTGGGAAGCGGTCCATGGGGATCAGACTGCCGCCAACCAGGCTAAAGATCAAATTAATGGTCGTGGCCAGCGTATTGGCCTGCGATTGGTCACGGGCCACTGTGGCGATCAACAAGCCCAAGCCAGTGAAGGCTAACACCGTTACAATGGCCAACAGCGCCACCGCCAGTGGATCACCCCATTGAACCTGGAAGAGAAAGCGGCCGGCCAGCAGCAACACGCCAAATTGCAACGCGCAGATCACAAAGACGCCGATCAGCTTACCCAACAAAATCGCGCCACTGGAGAGCGGTCCAGCATTGAGTCGCGCAAAGGTGCCCATCTCTTCTTCTACCAGAATGGAACGCACTCCTTGCGACGCGCCAAAGCCGAGAAAGATCAGCGCCATCGCTGGGACAAAGAACGCGAGAATATTAAAAGCAACTTCTGTGCCAGTCACATCACGGGTGACGAGTTGGAGCAGACTGTTGCCGGTAAAGGCGCCGGTCTCTCCCGAATTGTTCGCACCAAGCGTCGTGGTTGATGTGTTCGTTACGCCGAGTTGATTGCCAATCTGCGTAAAAAGCGCTGTCAGCTGATCACTTGATTGAATCTGATCCAGCCGCCCGCTGCTGGCCAATTGGGCGAGACTGATCTGAAAAAGCGCGCTGCCGCCACCAAGCTGACCGACCACTTGCTTGAGTACGCTCTCGACAATTTGGGCGCTCGTGGCGCGGGCAGGGTCACTGTACAGCGGAATGACCAGCGGTTGCCCCATCACCAAGGCTTGGGTCAGCGTAGGTGGGAAGGTGATCACACAACAATAAGTTGTTCCAGCCGCCACAGCTCGACGGGCGGCGCTTTCATCTGTCACCACGGTGGTTTGCAAGAGCGTTTGTAGCCCTGCCGAGGCAAAGACTTGCTCGATCATCACCTGGCCAAAGTTCAAGCCCGCAGCGGGAAAGCCAGTTTGCGTGGCCTCGGTGGTTGCCGTAAAGCGACCAGTTGCCAGCAATGCCGCTGGCAGCTTAAACGCGGTCCCATTCTCCAGATCGGCGCTCTGCAAACCGCGGTCCCGGTTGACAATGGCCACAGGAATGTGCAACTCGGCTTGGTTGTCTGTGATCCCCCCAAAGGCCAAGCCCATAATCGTGGTAAGCGCCAGCGGGGTCAAAATCAGAAAGAGCACCCCCCAGCCATCCCGAAAACGAATCATCAGATCTTTGCGGGCAATTATCCAGGCTTTTTTCATAAGGTTCCTCAGAATCGTTCTAGACGCTTAATCGCGTAGGGCGCGGCCGGTGAGATGGAGAAAGACCTGTTCCAAGTTGGGTTCGTGGACCTCAATCGCTGTGATGTGCACGCCAACTGCGCTGCAACAGTTGATCACTTCGGCCAGGCGCGTGTTGGCGTTGTCGATCAATAGGGTCAGGGTATCGGCCTGGCGCGTCACGTTGCGCACACCCGGCAGTGCCCCTAGTTGCAGGTCGAGTCTTGCCGTTTCCGTGTTGTCCGCTAATTCACTAACTTGCAGTTTGAGGGTATCAGTCTCGCCGACCAAACGGGTTAGCTCGGCTAACGTGCCCAGTGCAATCAGTTTGCCGTGATCCTGAATGCCAATGCGGTGGCTCAATTCCTGGGCTTCCTCCATGTAATGCGTCGTATAGAGCACAGTCATGCCTTCGGCGTTGAGTTGCTTGGTCATGTCCAAAATGGCGCGCCGCGATTGCGGATCAATACCCACCGTTGGCTCGTCCATAAAGAGCACTTGCGGGCGATGAAGCAACCCCGCGCCAATATTCACCCGGCGTTTCATGCCGCCTGAATAGGTATCGATGCGGTCGTTGGCGCGCTCGCGCAGGCCAATCTGGTCGAGCACCTCTTCCACCCGATTGCTCAGCGCCTTGCCCTGCATGTCATACATCTGGCCCCAAAAATGCAGATTTTGGCGGGCGCTCAGCGTGGGATAGAGGGCGATCTCTTGCGGGACAATGCCAATCAACCGTTTGGCCGCTAACGTCGCCGTGCGAATTGAGTAGGGGCCGATTTTGGCGTCGCCGCTGGTGGGGCGAAGCAGACCGCAGAGCATGCCGATGGTGGTGCTCTTCCCTGCGCCATTCGGGCCAAGGAGGCTAAATAGTTCACCCGCTTGCACATCATACGAAATGTTGTCCACCGCCGGCGGATGTTTGGGATCATATTGTTTGCTTAGGTTACGCACTTCGATCATTGTAGACATAGGGAACTCCCTGTAAGGCAATCAACGGTTAATCGTACCAGTAGTTTATCCAAAGAATGGGATGGGCAACAGTGGCAAAAGTCACGCGAAAAGGCATGTAGCGATAGCGGAGGGCATGACGAAGGTCATGCGCAGAGAATGGGTAGAGCTGTGAACCATTTTATCTGAGGGTTGAAACCCTCAGCTGACAGGGCACTTCCTGCCCTGTCAGCCGGCCATTAATGGGCATTAACCAAATAAAGCGGTAACGGGTCATCCAACCTGCTTTGGGCACCCGCTGGGCAAGGTTTCTCGTAGCAGGCGGCGGTTTCAACCGCTGCTGCGGCACGCCACCAATGACCGCTTTATTTGGTTAAAGACTATCAACCCTGTCAGCCGGTCATTTTAATGGTCGGGGCTGCGCAGCGGGTTGTAATCGCTATCGCTCTCACGAAATTGCATGGTGTAGAGATGGCTGTACAAACCATTTTGCGCCATCAACACTTCATGCGTCCCTTGCTCCACAATCTGCCCGTGATCCAGCACAATAATGCGATGCGCAATTTTGATCGTGCTGAGGCGGTGGGCGATGATCACCGACGTGCGGCCTTGCATCAGACGATCTAGCGCGTCTTGCACCAGCTCTTCCGATTCACTATCGAGCGCGCTGGTGGCTTCGTCCAAGAGCAGAATGCGCGGGTCTTTGAGAATGGCCCGCGCAATGGCAATCCGCTGGCGTTGCCCACCGCTCAGTTTGACCCCACGCTCACCCACCAATGTATCATAGCCTTGGGCCGCCTCAAGAATAAATTCGTGGGCATTGGCCGCCTTGGCCGCCGCAATAATTTCGGCTTCCGTGGCTTCGAGCCGCCCATAGGCGATGTTTTCGCGAATCGTGCCGCCAAAGAGGACAGTCTCTTGGGGGACAAGACCAATTTGGGCGCGCAAACTATGTTGAGTCACCGTGCGCAGATCAATCCCATCAATGAGCACCGCGCCCTGGGTCGGATCATAGAAACGTGGGATCAAGTTAAAGAGGGTCGTTTTACCCGCACCGCTTGGCCCCACGACGGCAATAATTTCGCCTGGCTGAATCTCTAGCGAGACATTTTCGAGGACAGGGATTTTGGATTCATAGCCAAAAGAGGCAGCATCAAATTTAATCGTGCCCTGAATGGGCGGCAACACGGTGGCATTGGGGGCATCAGCGACACTCGGCTGCGTATCCAATATTTCAAAGACCCGGCGCACAGAGCCCATCGCTTCCCGGAATTGCCCATACAGATTGGAAAGCGAAGCAAGGTTCGCGGCGATCGTGATCGCGTAGATCAGAAAGCCGCTAATCGTCGAAAATTCCAGCCGGCCCGCCAGCACTTCGCGCCCGCTATACCACAAAATGGCCGCCACTGCGCCGAAACCCAGAAACGCCATCAGTGCGCCAAAGGCCGAGCGAAAGACCGCCAGGCGCAACGAGGCGCGCAAGGTGCGCTGCATGGCGTTGTTGTACCGATCAACTTCGTAACCTTCGCGGGCGAAACTTTTAACGACGCGAATGCCCTGCAAACCTTCTTCGACCGCCACGGTGCCATTGGCCAATTCATCTTGCACTTTCGTGCTCAACCCTTGGAAGGAACGCCCAAAGACGACGGCGACGCCCACCACCACCAAAGCCAACACAAGCACAAAGCCAACCAGGCGTGGGTTTAGATAGAAGACAATCACCAATGAACCGATCAACAAGACAACGCTGCTGAGCAACTGGGTGATATTGTTGGTTAGCACCGAGCGCACTTGGGTCACATCGCTGGAAATGCGCGAAACAATTTCGCCGACGCGCCGGTTGGCATAAAAGTCCAAAGAGAGAAATTGCAAATGTTTATAGAGCTCGGTGCGCAAATCTAAAATGATCCACTCGCCGACGTAGTTCAAACTATAACTCTGGAAAAAAGTGAAAGCAGCTTGCAGAAAAAAGAGGCCAACCAAGACCCCAGCCAGCAGATTAAGTTGAGTCAGATCATGTTGTTTGAGCACAGAATCGAGCAGACGCACAATCACAAGCGGGAAGGCCAGACTCATGCCGCTGGTCACCGCCAGCGCAACAATCGCGAGGGCCATCCGGCCTTTGTATGGGCGCAGGTAACCAAGCAATCTGCGCCAATTGACCGGCGTGTTCGGGGTATCGGGGGCGTCTTGCGCTCGACGAAGCGGGGCGCGTCTACGGTTAAACATGATAAATTTAATCCTTCATAACAAATTTTGTTTTTACAACGAAAAGTCCTACATGAAAAACCTGAGACTGGTCGGTTGAGCCGATCAGAGCCTATTGATTCTAGGGGATACGTACAATAAAGACAAGCCACAGGGCAACCAGTTGACACCGGACAGCAACCCCTCCCTAGCCCTCCCCTGGTAAGGGAGGGAACCGTCACGAGACAAAATGAGTCGCTTTGGCTGCGCACCAAACGGCTCCTCCCCTTACCAGGGGGAGGCTGGGTGGGGGTTTCCTACCCGGCACAGACCCCTTGTCCAAAATAATGCTTTCCCATTTCAGGAAAATAGATTTAGAATTGAATGACAAAAAACTTGGCTCATTCCACTCAACTGGGGAAGCGCCTGCAAAGCACTTTGCAAGCGCCTGAGGCCAAAACCTTTGTAGAATTGGAGCTTTATCATCATGGATTCAAAGACTTCCGCGTCGGAACCGCTCACTGGCCGGCTGGCCCCGCTGACCGCCCTCCGCTATCGGGACTTTCGTCTGCTCTGGCTAGGCCAATTAGTTTCGATTGCCGGGTCACAAATGCGCATCGTGGCCGTCAATTGGCAGATCTACCAACTAGCCAAAAGCAGCGGTCAGATTGATCCGGCGCTGGCGCTTGGGCTGATTGGGTTGGCGCGGGTGATTGCGTTGGTGGCGGGGGCGCCCCTCAGTGGGCTGATCGCCGACCGCACCGATCGGCGGCGCATGTTGATCATCACTTCATTCATTGCGCTGGCCGCGTCGGTTGTACTGGCGGTGGCGACCCATTTCAATTTTGCCACCATCTGGTTGATCTACGGCATGGTGATCATCGCCGCCATTGCTGGTTCGTTTGAGATGCCGGCCCGCCAGGCGCTTATCCCGAGCCTGGTGCCCGCCAATGTGCTGACCAATGCCTTGAGCTTAAACATCATCGCCTGGCAACTCGCCACCGTGGTAGGCCCGACCATTGCCGGTCTGCTCATTGCTTGGGGTGGCCTCGACTCGATTTATTGGATCGACGCCGGCTCCTTTCTGGCGGTCGTGGTTGCGGCGCTGCTGATGCAAGCGAAAACCGCGCCGATCAAAGCCCAGAGTCGTCCCACCTGGCAAGATGCCATCGCCGGGCTGCAATTTGTCTTCAGCACCCCGTTGATCATGGGCACGATGTTGCTCGACTTTTTTGCCACGTTCTTTGGGGCGGCCAATACCTTGATGCCGCTGCTGGCCGACCAAGTGCTGCATGTGGGTACGATTCAATTAGGCTGGATGTATGCAGCCTCTTCGGTTGGCGCGGTGATTGCCGCTTCTGTGCTGACTTCGGTGCGCATCCGCCAACAGGGAGCCGTACTGCTCTGGGCCGTGGCTTTCTTCGGCTTATGCATTGTCATCTTTGGCCTGTCACCTTGGCTCTGGTTGACCCTCGTTTCACTGGCCTTGGCAGGCGCGGCAGATACGGTGAGCATGGTGATCCGCGGGACGGTGCGCAATTTGTTGACACCGGACGAGTTGCGCGGGCGAATGACGGCCGTCAATATGATCTTTGTTGGCGGTGGCCCGCAATTGGGTGAACTAGAAGCTGGTGTGCTGGCTTCACTGGTGGGCGTCCAACCGGCCATTGCCCTCGGCGGTCTGTTGTGTATAGGCGTGACGGCTTGGATCGCCTGGCATAACCGCGTGCTGCGCCAATTAGACGAAGCCGAGCGACAAGTGGCGTAGCCAAACAACAATATGCGCACGCCAAGGCGCAAAGACCGCCGTGGTGATTGATGGTGATTAACCATTTATTTCGGTCATTGGTGGGCTTTCAGCATCGCGCCCAACGGGCACCCGATTCGA
>JAPLGZ010000358.1 GCA_026389895.1 Chloroflexota bacterium
CCGGTGTCACGGTCATCTGGCGGGGCTGGCAACGCCTCACCGACATCTCCGCCGCCTATCTCGCTTTTCATCCCCAAAAAACTTGTGGGTAAAGCTAAGCCCTTACCAGGGGAGGGTTAGGGAGGGGTTTCCTCGTCCTCCGTCGCGAACCCCCACCCAGCCTCCCCCTGGTAAGGGGAGGAGCCGATCCGGGACAGAAAAAGTGGCTTCGGTCTTCCTTGAGCAGTTCCCTCCCTTACCAGGGGAGGGTTAGGGTGGGGTCTCCTCGCCTTCTGGGATCAGCGATTACAATTCATCTTCAGCATACGCGAAACTCAGCGCAGGTAACGTAAGTCGTCCTCAAATTAGCTGATGGTTATATCCAAATTGGCCACATTCTGGCTGATGCGCGATATATCTGCCAGCACCGTTGTTGAACCGGCCCCGTGATTGCCCATAAAGATGGCACCGTCGGCAATGGTGATGGCGATGGGCAATGGCGTGTTGGTGGAGAGCGAAGTGCCGCCTGCCGCAGCGGCCAGTGTGAATTCTGTGGAAGCTAGCGTCAGATGTTTGGCGACTGCTAGATTGCCACTGCCTTCGATCACATTGTCGGTGCATAAAACGCGCCCGAAAACATCAAACGGATAATTGCCAGCCGTCGTCTTATTGGCAATTTGTTGGACAATCGTCTGGGCCACCGTCAGACGGGCGATTTGATTGCCGCGTAGTTGCAGCGTGCCGAAAAAACCATTGGAGATGCTGACCGCCGCCTGCCCCGTTTGGCCTTTGAACTGACTGCGCAGCTTGATGAGAAAGGCTGGAATAAAAATTTGGCTCACGAGGGCTGGCGGCGCAGGCAACCCATAGAGGCTTAGAACGCCAATGATCGCGTTATTTTCGATCACGGTGGCATCATCTTCATCGACGGTCTCGATAAAGGCCGCCAGATTGACATCGCCTTCTTGCAACTGGCGCACTTTTTCTAAAATGATCGCCGTGCCTGGGTGGGCTTTGATGGCGGCGGTGCGGATATCAAAGAAGATATCGGCGATGATCTGTGGGTCGGGCTGAGCCGGCGTGTTGCTGGCGAAGATCAATTTGAAATAGCTCAGGCTCTCTCCCAGGCTTAACACTGGATGCACATCCGTATTGCTGATCGCCTGTTGGAGGGCATTCTGGAATTTTTTGCGCAGATCGGCGTTTAACCCAGCTAGCTCCTGGGCGGCCTTGAAGACACCTTGACGAAACTCCGCCTGGCGGAAGTTGCCTTCTTGGGGCAGACCGAACAGCTTTGCCAAAATATCTAGACTCACGGCCTGGCCGGCCAGTTCAAAGAGTTTGCGGGGTGTGGCCAGGCTGTCCGGCAACGCCGCGATCAAGGTATTGTTTTGCAAACGCACACTATCACCGTTGGCAAGCGCCAACAGCGCACCGCCAACAATGAAGTTATTCCCATCCATGCGGCCTTCTGCTGTGAAACCCGTGAACTGACAATGCGCTATGGTGACCTCGTTGCAGTGCTCAAAATTTAGCACGCGCTGATCTTTGTCGGTGACAAAAGGCGCTTCGATGGCCAACGCACGCAGGGTAAGCGACTGAAGACCACGAAACTGCCAGGGCTCCTGCAAAATTAGCCGGCTGCCAGGGCCGCAGCCTTCGATGTGGATGTGCAAATCGCGTTCGCCAAATTTCTGTTCAATTTGTAGCCCGCCCACCGTCTGTTCGCCATGCAACAGACAGAGGCAGAGGTCACTTTCGCCCTTGCTGAGCAGGTCTTTCAAGGCTTCATCGAGCCTGGCATAGTCACCCCCGTCACCGACCGTGATGCAGCAGCCACCGCCGTGTTGCTGGCACAATTTATCGAGCGCCGCTTGGACAGTGGTAATGCCGGCCAGGTTGCTGCACTGCGCCGGGTTATACGCCACCTGGCTGGCCACGCTCAGATTGGCATTAAAGCGGATGGGCAACGGCAAGGGAGCGCCTGCCGCACTGAGTAAGTGGGCTTCGACCTGTTGAACTTGGGTGACGGCGTCCAGTTCCCACGGGCAACTGGCGATGCCATCGCTGCCCGTCACCAGATCGACGCTGTTGCCTGTGCCTTGGAGCCGACCATTGCCCTGCGTAATCTGAAACCGCACCTGGGCCCCTGCGCGATTGGCGACGCCCACTTGCAATGGATTCGGTAGGGGCGTTAACGTCGCCGGTTGGGTGAGATCGGGCATCGCCTCCTGGCCATCGCCGCTGACGTAGGCTAGCGGGCTGACCTCGCTCAGGGGAGGGAAGAGGTGACGACAATCTTCAACGACGGTAAAGCCTGTAGCGTCGCGCTCGACAACGGCCAGCCGGCAGAAGTGATGGTCAATCCCCGCCGGTGGCAGTGGAAGAGGCTGGGGTGGCGTATTCGTATCCTGCGGCCACTCCACATTGCCGGTGGCCGTGCGGGCTGGGATCAACCAATAGTCGCCCACGTTGTAAAAGCCGGCGCTAAACTTGATCTCGACGCCATCTTCTAGCGGGAGCCAGCCGTCATTCGTGGTTAGGTCTAGGGCCACGTTTGGCGCGCCATCAGAATCCCAGCGCCGAACTTTGGGGTTGTTGGCAAAATCGGCAAGCGTCACCGAGCCGGTGGCGGTGGTTGGGTCGATGGTCAAAGCCTGACCTTCGGCATTGGCCAGCCTGACCAGTGTGCCTGCGCTGCCTTGCAGGTCGCGCGTATCGTCGCTCAATTCCACCCACTGGTCGGCGGCAAACCCCAACACGGCATCGCGGCCCAGGTTGCTGACAATCAGATCATCATTTTTCTTGTCGATCCAGCGGGTGACAATCGAGCCATTATCGCGACTCCATTTGAAGGTGGCCACCCCTAGGTTGCCAGCTGTATGTACCTCGACGCGGTAGAGTTGATTCTCCAAGCGCTGGAAGCCAGCGCCGGGTGGCACAAGACAGGCATTGGGGTCGGGTGGAGCAGCCTGGGCGCGGGCGCTCATTTGACCGGTTTTGGGGAGTAGGAGGTTTTGCCACGCCGCAGGTTCATCCTGGCAACTGAGTGGCGCGGGCAATGGCCCTAGCAATTTCACCTGCCAGAGGGTCTTGACGCGCGTGGTCGTGTCGGGTCCACCGAGGGCGACTTCACGAATGCTCCCATCTTCTAACGTTGTGATGTGCCGTTGCCAGAGATCCAAATAGGCGATATACCGACCAGCGTCCGTGGGCAGGGTAAAGCCGGGCAGATCGGGCTGTTGGTCCAACGGCAGCGGTTGCTCATTTTCACACAGGATGCCATCTACATAATAACGGCCAGCGCCAATCAGTGGGGGCGCACCGTTACTCAGGGCAAAACCGGCGGCATGCAGCGGTGCGCCGCATATGCCAATCACATCGCCAGTTTCGGTTTCGACGCGATGCGCGGTCAGGTCGATCTGTTCATTCCAGTCGGCATCTAGTTGCACACGCCCCTGCTGCATGCGAACACTGCTGTAGTGCTTGGCTGGTTTAAATGTCGAACGGGTGAAATCGCCTTTCATAGGTGCTCCTTCGTTAAA
>JAPLGZ010000426.1 GCA_026389895.1 Chloroflexota bacterium
GGATTGTTGACAAGTCGAGTTGAAATCCAGCCGCCATTGTTCAGCTTGAGCCAAGAGTTATCAGCGTTGCGCGCTACAATGGTCAGCTCTTCGCCCGTAGTCGTACCGCCGAGAATGGGGAATTCTGTGCCTGGGCCAGAGCGCAAATTGGCATTGGTAATTGCCGTTGGTTTGATCGTGCTTGTGGTTGCCGTCGGTGTCGGTGTAATTGTTGGCACCAGAATCAGGTTACTGGTTGTAACGGTCGGTGTCGCGGTAATGGCCGGCGTAGCGGTTGCCAATATGACCGAAGGCGTCGGTGTCGCGGCGATTGCCACGGGTGTGGTGACCGCGATGGTGGCTGTCAGCGCGACCGGCGTTGTCACGGCTACTGTCGCCGTAATCGGGGTGGGCGTCACCAGTGATGCGATCAAGGCGTCCGTCGCAACGGGCAGATTGGCCGGCGCATTTTCCACCAAGAAATTGGCGATCCATTGACCACTGTCGAGCAGATACCAATTCGCGCTGGCGTCTTGGGCAATGATCTTAACCGTTTGACCGGCTTTAATTTCACCAACCAGCGGGAATGAAATATCGGGGCCGCCGCGCAGGTTGGCTGTGACGGGCACTGTGCTGCCAATCGCCGCCGTTGGTACGCTGGTTGCCGTGATAGTCGCGGTGACGGTTGTCGTTACTGTGGGTGTGATCGGCGTTGCGACAGTTGGCGTTACAGCTGTCGTCGGCGTGATCGTCGGCGACGCTGTGGGTGTCACGGCCACCGTGGGAATGAGGGTCGGCGGGGCAGTTGGCGTGGTTGTCGCAGTGGCCGTTGCCACCGTAGGCGTGACGGTTGCGGTCGTCGTTGCTGTTGTGGTCCCGGTGGCTACCAGTGTTTCCTCTGCCGTCGGCAGTGGTCGCAGTGGGGTAATATGGACAATCGCCGTATGCGGATCGCTAAAGGTGAGCGAGAACGGCAATGTCACACTCGGTTGGTCGGCCAGGGTTAGGGTAATTGAAGAGACGAGTGTGGTTGTTAGCGTGCGCGTGACATTCAACAGTAAATCTAAATTTAAGGTTGTTGTCACCGTTTGGGTGAGGGCGCCGGTTGCCGCCGGATTGGTGATCGGCATGGTCAGCGTAATCGGCAACTGTTGGTGGATATTGATCCGCAAAGGCTGGGAGAGCACAATGGGGCGCGGGGTGGTGGGGGTGGCGCCTTGGGCTGGCGGGCTGGCTGCGATCGGCGCCTGTGCCAGACCGACGACCAGAATTAAACCAAGCGTGACAATGCTCAGGCTCGTGGCGATAAGGCTAATAATTTTGCGCGTCATACCATAATCCTTTGAATTCAATATGAAAGAGGATGAGTGGTTTATAATTGAAGTTCTGGGACGTAAACCGAGCTCACAGTGATTCGCGTGGAACTCGGCGGGATGCAATCGTCAATTTTGAGATGAATTAAGCCTTATGCCATTAGTTTAGCGTATAATGCGCAAGTGCACAATCTGAAAAACAGGGGATGGCAAAAATTTGAAACCCCAGGGTTAAAACCCACTCTGCTCACTAAAAAAATCCCCTCGGTGACCCCAGCGCCTCATGCGCCCGCCCCTCAATTGTAAGGTTATTAGCCGGCATTTACTCGTCTGGTCGGGGCCGTCTAGTTCTGGTCTGTTTTATTTCGCTACGCTGTTTTTTGCCTTCAAGCCGTCTTTGTTTTGAGGCTAAGGTTGGCCGGGTTTTATGCCGTGGTTTAGGCTTGTCGGCGGCCCTGCGGATCAATTCGATCAGTTGGGTGGTCGCTTCGGCGCGATTTTGTAATTGCGTGCGGTGTTGTTTGGCCAAAATGACAATGACCCCTTCGTCGGTCATCCGCTTGCCCGCTAGCCGGATCAATCTGGCGCGTACATCTTCTGGCAGAGCGGGCGAGTGGAGCACATCGAAGCGTAATTGCACGGCGGTAGAAACTTTGTTGACATTCTGGCCACCTGGTCCAGCTGCGCGCACAAATTCTTCGCTAATTTCACTTTCGTCAATCGCAATGCTGGGGGTGACTTGAATCATGGTTTGTCTTTTTGGCACCAAGCTGGTGTTCTACGCAATTCCATGCTCAATTCTGGTTGGGTCACTGGACCAAAGCCAAATTGGGCATAGAGACCATGCGCGTCGCGGGTGTTCAAGGTCAAGCGCCCGACATTTTGTAATTCGGGTGCTTGTAAAATCGTTTGGATCAGCCACTTGCCAAGCCCGTGGCCTTGATGGGCAGGGAGAATAAATACATCGGCAAGATAGGCAAAGACGGCGCAATCGGTGACGACGCGTGCAAAGCCAATTTGTTGCGCGCCCTGATAGACGCCGAAACAGAGTGAATGGTTGATCGCTGTCTCTAGTAGGGCCAACGGCCGACCTTGCGCCCAATAAGATTCGTTAGCCAGATAATGATGCATCATTTCGATCTCCAGCCGGTTGCGATCCGTGCTGATTGTGTATTCACCTTGTGTCCACTCGCTCATCCGTTTACTCACTTCTTTGAAAGGGAAATCATTGAATGCTGATTTTGATCCCAGACTGTGCATTCACCGCCACTCGACTGGCTTGCCTAAACCAGGGTTACGGTCATACGCACCCATTGCCCTTACTATACCAGTAAGCCGTTCATCCGGCAATATGATCGGCAATATGATCTTTATGACGGATTTGCTCGCTCATGCTAAACTAGATTCGATACAATATGTAATAAATTATCCAGGCGACAAAGGTCAAAAACGATCAAGATTGATCCTAGATCAGCGAGAAAATAATGAGTACAAAAATTATCTATTCGATGGCGGGTGTTGGTAAAAACTATCCGCCGAACAAACAAGTATTGCGCGACATTAATTTGTCGTATTTTTATGGCGCCAAAATTGGCGTGCTCGGTCTGAACGGCTCCGGCAAAAGCACCTTATTGCGCATTATGGCCGGTCTGGAAACCGAATATAACGGCGAAACCATGCTTGCGCCCGGTTACGTGGTCGGCTATTTAGAGCAAGAACCCGTACTGGATGAAAGCAAGACGGTGCGCGAGGTGGTTGAAGAAGGCTTGCAGGAAGTCGTGGATGCCCTGCGCGAGTTCGACGAGATCAACATGAAGTTTGGCGAAGAGATGACGTCAGACGAAATGGATGCGCTGATGACGCGCCAGGGCGAAGTGCAAGAGAAATTGGATGCCTTGAATGCTTGGGATCTGGACAGCCGTTTAGAATTGGCGATGGATGCCTTGCGTTGCCCGCCGCCAGATGCATTGGTCAAGACGTTGTCGGGTGGTGAACGGCGGCGCGTCGCCCTCTGCCGCTTGCTGCTGAAGGAGCCAGACATCCTGCTGCTGGACGAGCCGACCAACCATCTCGACGCTGAGTCGGTGGCCTGGCTAGAGAAACATTTGCAACAGTATGCTGGCACGGTGATCGCCGTCACCCATGATCGCTACTTTTTGGATAACGTGGCTGGCTGGATTTTGGAATTGGATCGCGGCTACGGCATCCCATGGAAGGGCAACTATTCTTCTTGGCTGGGCCAAAAACAACAACGCCTGGCCCTGGAAGAAAAGACCGAGCAACAGCGCCAGAAGACCCTCCAGCGCGAATTGGATTGGTTGCATATGTCGCCCAAAGCCCGTCAGGCAAAGGGCAAGGCCCGTATTAACCAATACAATGAACTGGTGGCGCAGGAAAAAGAACGGGCCAACGAAGATCGCGAAATTTACATCGCCCCCGGCCCGCGCTTGGGTGATGTCGTGATCAATGCCCAGAATATTGCCAAAGCCTTTGGCGACAATCTGTTGTATGACGATTTGACCTTTAATGTGCCACCCGGCGCAATTGTCGGCATTATCGGCCCGAATGGCGCCGGTAAGACGACACTTTTCCGCATGGTTGTGGGCCAAGACAAGCCGGATAAGGGCGAGTTGAAGGTCGGCGCTACGGTTAAACTGGCCTATGTTGATCAGAGCCGTGAGTCGTTGGATGCCAATAAAACGGTCTGGCAAGAGATCAGCGAAGGCAACGAACAACTTCAACTTGGCGATCGGGTGGTCAATTCACGAGCCTATGTGGCGCGCTTTAACTTTGCTGGCACGGACCAGCAGAAAAAAGTTGGCACGCTTTCGGGTGGGGAACGAAACCGCATCCATATTGCCAAAATGCTCAAATCAGGTGCCAACGTCATTTTGTTAGACGAGCCGAGCAATGATTTGGATATCAACACGTTGCGCGCGCTCGAAGATGCCATCGATACTTTCTCGGGCACCGTGCTGGTCATCTCGCATGATCGCTGGTTCCTCGACCGTATCGCCACGCACATCCTGGCCTTTGAAGGCAACAGCGAGGTCTTCTGGTTCCCTGGCAACTACAGCGACTATGAAGAAGATCGCCGGCGCCGTCTAGGGCCAGCCGCCGACCGTCCGCACCGGATCACTTATCGCAAATTGCGCCGAGCGTAAAGATGAATTTACGATTTTAGATTTACGAGGCTATTTCGTCAACGAGGTTATTTCGTAAATCTAAAATCGTAAATTCAAAGTGAGAATCCTATGAATACTACGACAACTGGGAAACAGAAGCCAACGCAGGTTCAACCATACCGCTGGACGCGTCAGGAGTATGAAAAAATGGTGGAAATCGGTCTGTTTCCACCTGAAGCGCGCCTGGAACTCATCGAAGGAGAAATATTGACGATGGCTTCACAGACTAGTGTTCATGCGGTAGCTGTGTCAAAGGTTCAGGCGTCATTAATGGCAATTTTTCGCACAAATTATTATATTCGCGTGCAGATGCCATTAGCCTTAAGTGACAATTCTGAACCCGAGCCAGACATTGCCGTCGTCGTCGGAACTGCGGATGATTATTGGAATGAACATCCCCAAAGGGCTGAGTTGATCGTTGAAGTGGCTTATAGTTCTTTGGATTATGATAAGCAGCGCAAACGCCAACTATACGCGCGCAATGGGATTCCAGAGTATTGGATTCTCAACCTGCATGAACACCAATTAGAAGTCTACCTGGAACCGCAGGGGGATGACTTCCAGTCAAAAACTATTCTCACCGCAGGTGCCACTATTGCCCCGCTTTCGCATCCTAATCATTCTGTCAATATAGCGGATCTGTTGCCGCGCTGATCTGCAAACTGCTTAGGCTAGATGAGGGTGTCACGCTTGATGGATGTCTCTCCATAAATATTCCAAGAGCCACCTTTATACTGCATAGCTGCACCTGATCCTATTTGATCTCTTGATGCTTGTCAAATATCCCCGCAAAAGCCAGCCCTGGGATAACCTATTTCTTCTTTGTCTGGGACTCGGGTTCCGCCAAGGCGCGAATGGCCTCAAGATCTAGCTCGCCGGCTGCTCCCCAGCCCTTTTGGCCTTCAGGGATCTCTGGCCGAAACTGTTCATAAAAGGGATACGCTTTGGTCGCCAGTTGTGTGGGGGGGTAAGCCTGGGCCAATGCGGCCATCGCCGCCTGCACATCGGCCAGATGCTCGCCAAATTTCTGGGTCAGATAACGCTGGACGCTGGCCGGGCTGATCGGTTTTCCTTTGCTGACTGCGCGCAAACCGTGTTCCGTGTGCGTAACAGGGACAGGGCGGCTTAGCAACGTGACCTGTTCAACTTGGTCGGCTTGCCGCTCGTCTCTTGCCTTTTCTGCGCTTGTCGCTTCGGGTTCCTCATAAATACCGAGGCGTCGCCCTTTGGATTGAGCATTTAGGCCGGCCACTGCTTTGCCCAGGGTCAATGCTTCATCGGCATCATAACCCAGGCGTTCGGCGACAATCACGGCCCACAGGGTCAGAACCGGCGCCCGATTGATTTTGACTTTCTTTTGGGTCATCTGTTTATACTCCTGTGCTGTTTCATTGGATGCCATTGGCTTGGTCAATAGAATCGTCGTGGATCGAAATACCAAGGATACAGGAAAAGGCTTACATCTGCTATGGTCCGGGATAGAAATGAAGATATAAATCTAGGTAGAATCGCTGCTGTTTGGCAATCTAGGCTTGGTTGATATATCCTGTGCGGATAACAAGACAATCTCTATGTACCAACCATGCGCTTATCGCAGGCTAATAGCAATTTGAAAAATTCACTAGATCCTCGGCTTGCGTTTGTGGCCGGTTGGTTATTGGGCCGTCGCAGTCGACATCGCTCGGGCATTGGTTGTCTATTGCTTGGTGTCGGATTAATTTTTGGTTGCTCAGGTGCGATGATGCTTGTCAGTCTGCCACTGAGTTGGCTGAGCGCCCATGACATCAGCGCGCTGCCGCAGCCACAACCGGCCGAGTTAGCGGCCTTGCCGGCGGGGACGCGCATCTTAATCACAGCGCAACTCCCGCCGAATCTGCCTGTTGATGCGAGTGGGCTGACCGTTTTCTATGTTGAGCGTTTGGTGGCTGATCCGCCATCGATGACAAACAGTCAAGCAACCACCACGGCGCCTGAGTGGCAGACGATTAGGCCACCCCCTTCACGCGTTGGCATGGCACTGGCCGATCGAAGCGCCTTGTTGGTGCAGATCGGGCCGGCGACGCGTTTTCTCCATGCCCAACAGGTGGCTTTGGATGGCAAGGAGTTGGCTACCAGTCAACAACGGGCTGTTGGTTATCAGGCAGGGCAGGTA
>JAPLGZ010000771.1 GCA_026389895.1 Chloroflexota bacterium
CTCTTCCACTGGCGTCTGATAGACATTATCAAGCGTCAAATCCGGTTCGCCGGAAACGTCGATCAAGGCATCATATTGCAACTGGAATTGACCTGCTGGTGCCATTAACCGCCAGGCACCGTTGCCAAAATGATCAATGTAATCTTCAACTGGGACAAACGGCGTCACAGTGCGCACTTCCTCGAGGATGCGGTGGCGGTCAAACGCAGCAGGGCGGACCAAGAAGACCATCGGGGTAGGAAATTCCGACTCATAAATAAATGTACAACCTACTTTAACGTGCATAACTTGCTTGCTCTACTCTTTCAGAATACCACCTGCGCCATCGTGTAAAAACACGAGCACAAGTGGTATTCTCAACATCAATGTTATAACGACAGCCCCAATGGCTTCGTTCCTTGTTTTGCCAGCATCCAAGTTATGGCCGTGCGGATTTATTCGATCATTATCCGCGCCGTCCTACGAGTTGCGGGCGTTGTGTCGGCCCAAAACCAACATTCATCTGTAATTGATAGATCAACTGATCATCCACAAATTGACAGGTGATCGTCGGGCAAAAAGGCGTCTCATACAAGCAGAGTTTCATCACATAAGTCTCTGCTGCTGTCCAGGCACCGCTTGCCGCCACCCGTCGCTTCTCACGCGGGATCAGGGTAGTGGAGCCTTTGCGCCATGTCCCATTGCCAGCCGCCACTTGGTGCTCGCCCCGTTGATCACGGAGGGTTAAGATACACCCTTCCTCGTTAAAGTCGAGTGAGATCGCTTCCACTTGCGTCTCATCCCATTCCGCCGCTTTGTCTTTCTCGATCGAAAAATAATAGGATTGGCCCGTCACTTTAGCGACAACGGGGGATGAAGATTCGCCCGGCACAGGCACAAACGCAAGGCTGGCTAACTTCGCGCGCAACGCAGTTTGCGCCGTTTGATCCTCTGCCAATGGCGCCGGACCAAAGGCTGGCAAAAGCTGCGCCCAGACCAAATTCAACACGGCCTGCATATCGCTAACCCCGCTCGTGATCGCCAGCACCGCATCCTGTTCAGGCATGACCACACAAAACTGGCCAAACGCGCCATCTCCGCGATACGCACCGTGTTGGCAGCGCCAGAACTGGTAGCCATAACCCTGCTTCCAATCGATGTTCGACTGGCTGCTATTATCAACCTGACTGGTTGTCGCCTGTGCCACCCAGGCGGCGGGCACCAGTTGTTGGCCATTCCAGAGACCTTTTTGCAGATAGAGCTGACCAAAGCGCGCAATATCTTCGGTCTTAATGCTCAGCCCCCACCCACCCACATTGATCCCGCGCGGGCAGACTTCCCAGGTTGGGTTCTCGATCCCCAATGGCCCAAACAGACGTGGTTGCAGATAATCCACAATTTTCTGCCCGGTCAATTTTTGCACAATCGCCGACAACATATACGTCGCGCCACTGTTGTAGACGAAATGGGTGCCCGGTGGATATTCTACGGGGCGGGCCAGGAAGGCCTTGACCCAGTCGCCATCCTGCCTTTTATGCAGATAACTCGTCGTATCTTCGGCATTGCCCGTGGCCATCGCCAGCAGATCATGGACGCGCATCGCCGCTAAATTTTCACTGACCTCGGCGGGCAGATCGTCGGGGAAAAAGGAGACCACACGATCTTCTACCGTCAAAAGACCTTCAGCCACCGCCAGACCGACCGCAGTAGAGGTGAAGCTTTTGCTCAAAGAGAAGAGCACGTGGGGATCAGCGGGTCCATACGGTGACCACCAACCTTCGGCCACCACTTGGCCGTGGCGCACGAGCATAAAACTGTGTAAGGCATCAATCTGCTGCTCCGCCGCCTCGGCAAAGGCAAGAATGGCAGTGGATGGAATACCTTGGGCCTCTGGGGAACT
>JAPLGZ010000247.1 GCA_026389895.1 Chloroflexota bacterium
TAAGTCTTATTCACAAACACGCTTATCAGGCCAATAATATTTAAATCAAATACCCAGTCAGTCCATAATTCGCTGGCCAAATCCTTTTCCGCGAATGGCGTCGCCATGGTATAGTAAAGTTCATCCATCGCCAATTCATAAAATTAAACTGCTCACCCGGCGGTTGACACACGCTTTTCGCCACAGTTTATTGATAGCATTATAATGCGACCCCTTCACTGCAGAAGGGGCCTGTACGACTGACGCATCAGCCCGTTTATTTCAACGCCGCGCCGATGTACGGACCCTACTTTGTTTTGACTGAACAGAGGATAAGTTTATGCAAGATGTTTTAGTCTTAATGGAAGGAATCGACAAGAGTTTCCCCGGTGTTCACGCGCTTGACCAATGCCGGTTGGAGTTGCGGGCTGGTGAAGTGCTCGCACTCTTGGGCGAAAATGGGGCGGGCAAGTCTACGCTGATGAAAGCATTAGCAGGCGTCCATTCGATTGACGCCGGCCAGATCTTTTATAAGGGCAAGGAAGTGACAATTTCCAGCCCCAAAGCGGCCCAGGATTTGGGTATTTGCATGATCCATCAGGAGCTTAACCTGATGCCGCACCTAACCGTCGCCCAGAATATTTTTATTGGGCGCGAACCGCGTAGGGCCTTCAAATTCCTGCTGGATGAAAAAGCGATCAACGAACAGGCGCAGCAATTGCTCGACACAATACACCTGAAGATTGACCCGCGGGCGCGCGTTGCCGATCTTTCGGTGGCCAAGCAACAGATGGTCGAAATTGCCAAAGCGCTCTCGTTCAACTCTGAAGTGTTGATTATGGATGAGCCGACCGCGGCCTTGACCGACGCCGAAATAGCCGAACTCTTCCGCATCATTCGCCAGTTGCGCGACAAAGGGGTGGGTATTATTCATATCTCACACCGGCTGGAAGAGATCAAGCAAATTTCTGACCGAATCACAGTGATGCGTGACAGTCGTTATGTAGATACGGTGCTCACCACGGATGTTACGATTGACCAGATTATCAATATGATGGTGGGCCGTACGATTTACGAATCAGCGCCCGAAATTCCGGAAAATGCGGACCGCGAAATTGTGTTGGAGGTCAGAAACCTCAACCGCGGCCAAGCGATCAAGACTGTACACTTTACGCTAAAACGCACGGCGATGCTGGGTGTTGCGGGGTTGATGGGCGCGGGTCGCACCGAAGTGGCGCGAGCGATTTTCGGGGCAGACCCAATCGACACAGGCGAAATTTACATTATGGGCAAGAAGACCACCATCAACGATCCGGGCGATGCAGTGCAACACAGCATTGGCTATCTATCCGAAGATCGCAAACGTTATGGGCTGGCGCTGGGCATGGATGTCGAGACCAACGTTGTGCTGGCGACGTTCAAGAAGTTCCAGGGGGCATTTGGCTGGGTGAATCGCGTGCTCACCCGTAAAATCGCGGCCCATTACGTGGACGCGCTCCAGGTAAAGACGCCCAGTCTACAACAGAAAGTCAAAAACCTGTCGGGCGGCAATCAACAGAAGGTCGTGATCGGCAAGTGGTTGACCCGCGATTGCGACATTTTGATCTTCGATGAACCAACGCGCGGGATTGATATTGGCGCCAAAAGTGAGATCTACAGATTACTCAACGATTTGGCTCAACATGGCAAGTCGATCATCATGATCTCGTCTGAATTGCCCGAAATTCTGCGCATGAGCCATCGGATCGTGGTAATGTGCGAGGGAAGGATTACCGGCGAGTTGAGCGCCGCCGAAGCTACGCAAGAGAGGATCATGGCTTTTGCCACCCAACGTGAGGCAGCTGTCTAAGGCACGGCGCGATCGACCTTTGTTCATTCTTTCCACCAAAATTGGGGAACACTTAACCTATGACAACGACTGTGGCAACCTCAGTAAAAAAACCGCTGGTGCGCTCGGAGGCGATGCAGACCGTGCTGGCCTTTGCAGCCTTGATCGTGCTGATTATCATTTTTTCGTTGACTTCTGCCAACTTTTTAACCTTCAACAATGTTGTCGGCATCTTGTTGGCCACCGCCGTCAATGGCGTGCTGGCCTTGGGTATAACCTTTGTGATCATCACCGGTGGCATTGATCTATCGGTGGGCACGGTGATGACTTTTTCAGCCGTGATGACAGGGGTATTTATTACCAATATGGGGTTGCCCGTCCCCGTTGGCATTCTGGGCGGGCTGGCGGCAGGTGGGCTGGCCGGTTTTGTCAATGGAGTTGTGATCGCTAAGCTGAAGATTCCCCCTTTCATCGCCACGCTTGGCATGTTGAACGTGGCCAAAGGGCTTTCATTGGTTATCTCTGGCTTGAAACCGATCTATTTTAATGATACCCCGGTCTTTAATTCGATTGCCATGGGCTCGGTGTTGGGGTCAGCCATTCCTGGCTTTGATATTCCGAACGCCGTGCTGATCTTGTTTATTACGGCGATCATCGCCAGTTTGATTCTAAGCATGACGGTCTTGGGCCGTTATACGTTTGCGCTGGGCAGCAATGAAGAGGCCACTCGGCTTTCGGGCGTCAATGTCGACCGGTGGAAAATTGCGGTCTATACGCTGGCCGGGGTTTTTACGGGGGTGGCGGGCGTTTTGCTGGCTTCCCGCATTAATTCGGCGCAACCGGCGCTCGGCCAAGGGTATGAATTAGATGCCATTGCCGCCGCCGTAATCGGTGGCACCTCGCTGAGTGGGGGCGAGGGCACCATTTTAGGCACAATCATCGGGGCCTTTATCATCAGCGTATTGACCAATGGTCTGCGCATTCTTTCTGTACCACAGGAATGGCAGACAGTAGTGACCGGTGGGATTATTGTGGCGGCGGTCTATTTGGATATTGTCCGGCGGCGGCGTAAGTGAAGGAGAGGGAGATTTAGAGATTGGAGCTTGAGAACGAGCAATCGCCAAATCTCTAATCGCCCTTAAACATTGACTCGGTTAATCGCCTCTCTTGGGGCTTAACAATTTGTGCCTTGTTCGGCAACACAGAACAATCAATTCACAATTTATTAAAAGGAGAATTGTCGTGAAACGTAACAAACTATTTTCTCTAGCCAGCCTGCTGCTAATCGGCGCGCTGTTGGCGGCCTGTGCCGCCCCGGCTACAGCACCGGCGGCAAGTTCCAGCGCGCCGGCCGCAGCTGGGAAACCGTACATTGCGATTATTTCTAAGGGTTTCCAACATCAGTTCTGGCAAGCCGTTAAGTCTGGCGCAGAAAAGGCCGCCAAGGAGATGAATGTAGACATTACCTTTGAAGGGCCAGAGAGTGAATCGATGGTCGATAAGCAAGTCGAGATGGTGCAAGCCGCCATCGACAAGAAGCCAGCCGCCCTATGCTTGGCGGCATTGGATAGCAAAGCGCTTGTGCCGTTGTTGGAAAAGGCCAAGGCCGCCAATATCCCAGTCGTCGGCTTTGACTCGGGCGTTGACAGCGATATCCCAGTGGCAACCGCTGCGACCGATAACGTCAATGCCGCAGGCATGGCCGCCGACAAGATGGCCGAACTGATCGGCGCCGACGGTGGCGAAGTAGCCGTGATCGTCCATGACCAGACCAGTGCGACCGGTGTTGGTCGCCGCGATGGTTTTGTCAACCGCATCAAGGAAAAATACCCGAAGATCAACATTGTCGACATCCAATACGGTGGTGGCGACCAGTTGAAGTCAACCGACTTGGCGAAGGCGATCATCCAAGCCCATCCAAACCTCAAGGGTTTCTTTGGCGCCAACGAAGGCTCGATCATTGGTGTGCTCAATGCCGTGAAAGAGACTCAGATGGAAGGCAAAATTGTTGTGATCGGCTACGATTCCGGCAAGCAACAGATCGATGCGATCAAGAGCGGCGTTGAGGCCGGTGCGATCACCCAAGACCCGATCGGGATTGGTTACAAGTGTGTTGAAGCAGCCGTCAAGGCGATCAAAGGCGAAGCAGTCGAGAAGAACATCGATACCGGTTTCCACTGGTACGATAAAACCAATGTCGATTCAGCCGAGATTGCGGCGTTGTTGTATCAATAACGTAAGTTAGCTGCCATTGGCAGCGGATTCGGGGAACGGATTGAACGGATTGAGCTGTTTATATCCGCTCAATTCGCTCCCCGAATCCGTTGACAGTGGTTGACAGATAACCTCTGATTCAGTACACTGCAACGAAACATCCTGAGGAAAATCAAGATGAGCCCACTGTTGCAGGCTGGCACCGCCAAAGTTGACATCACCCCACCGCTGACCATCCCCTATCTAGGATACGAACCGCGCCACGCCTTGTTTGAAGGTGTGCATGATCCGCTTTATGCACGCGCCGTGGCGCTAGACGATGGCACAACGCAGGTCATTATTATCTCCGCCGATTCGATTGGCTATAGCAACGAAATTCTGGGGCCCGGACGCAATTTTACCGCGGAAGTGCGTCAGCGCATCCAGGCGCAGACTGGTGTGCCAGCCGCGCACATTATGCTCGCCACCACCCATGCTCACTCAACACCCGAGACGATTCATCTGCGGCGGCTACTCGATACACCGGCGGCGGTGCCCTGGCTAGCGGTGCTGATGGATCAACTGGCGTCGGCGGCTTGCATCGCCTTTGCCCAACGAAAACCCTGCACGCTAAAAACTGGCACGGGCGAAGTGATTGGGTTGTCGCATAATCGGCGCGTGGTGGGCAAAGATGGGCAGATTGTGTTTGGCGCAGACCGCACACCCGAACTTATCAAAGCCAATCCAGGCGCGATTGACCAATCTGTAAAGATGCTCCTCTTGGAAAGCACCGACCAGGCGGCGCGCACGCTGCTGGTAAATTTTGCCTGTCATCCCGTTACGGTGCAGGTGCAACCACTAGTCTCAGCCGATTTCCCTGGCCCAGCGATGAAGCTCGTCGAAGAAAATGTGCCGAGCTGTATAAACAGCCTCTTTCTGCAAGGCGCGTGCGCCGACATCAACCCCCTTCGTGACACGACCGATTTTGCCGATGTTAAACGCTATGGCCTGATGCTTGGCGGCGAAGTGATCAAGCTCGCCATGCGATTGAGCGCGCCCGACTATCCCGAAAGTGCGACGCAGATGACCGTACAGTCAGCAACCGTCTTATTACCGGTGCGCGAACTTCCCCCGCGCAAGCCAGCTCAGCAGGCATATACAGACGCTAGCGCGCAACTAGCCGCAGCCACAACCGAAGACGAGCGCAAGGCATGGCGCGCCAAACAACGGATCGCCGAAGAGACCATAATCCTGCTCGACCGTGGCGACGCCCCGATCCCAGCCGAGGTGCAAGTCATCCGCATTGGCGACATTGCATTGGTCGCCTTGCCGGGTGAACCATTTGTTGAATTTGGGTTGGAGATTAAGCAACGCTCAAAGGCCCAGCAGACGTTTGTAATTGGCTATGCGAATGATTGGCTGGGCTATTTCGCCACCCCACAAGCCTGGCAACAAGGCGGCTACGAGATTGCGCCTGGGCCATGGACACGGGTTGGGCCGAGCGGGGGTTCGCTGTTGGTGGAAAAGGCGCTTGAGTTGATTGAACAGTTATGGGTCTAAGGCCCTCCCCCGCCCGCCCCTACTGGGCGGCAGCCTGGCGCGGGACAAACAAAGTCGCTCATTCTTGTCCACCCATCTAGGCCCGAAGCATTAAAATGCTTGGCTGCCCTTCGACAGGCTCAGGGGCCGGAAGTGCCCGTTCGGCTGAGCTCACGTCGAAGCCTCAGGCACTCGTCTCCTAGTCGCTGAGGCGACTTCCTGCCGTATCAGCACAGGGTTGTAACCCTGCCGCTGCTAGGGGAGGGTAAAGAGGGAGTTAATCAAGGGTCTGCCATTGCGTACTCTGTGCCCACTCTTCCGCACCGGCCATAATGATGTCAAACACCGGGTCTTTCACGTCATAATAGGCATCTATATCGTTCGCATGGTAGCGTGCTAAGGCCATTTTTACTTGACCATAGGCTTGTGCAGCCATTGGATGGGTGCGCAAATAGTCACGACATAACAAGGCATAACGTTGGTTGGCGCGGCCTTGGATGCGCATGTGAATATTAGCCGGCCGGTGGATGTCGGGTGGGTTGAAAAACCACTTTTCCCATTCACTGGCCAGCCCCTCATAACCAGGCGGGCAATGATCACCGACGTTCCGCAAACTGCGCGTATACCCATAACGCGCTAACGCAGCCTCGGCTTCCAGTGACAGGGCACGTACGGTGATTTGGATATCGATCCGATCTTTAGCGGCTAAACCTGGCACCGCGGTTGAACCAATGTGGTCGATACGCAGCGCCAGGTCACCGAGGGCTTCCTGTAGCGTCGCGCGAATCGCGGCAAATTCCGCTGGCCAACGTGGATCGTAGGGGACAATTGTAATCATAGGCTTGCTTTATCCTTTAGTTATTCGTGTTGTTAATTTCATGGACGTACGGCGAGGTATGGGACAGGCATGCCTGTCCCCTACCTCGCCGTATGCTACACACCGCCCGTTACATCAATAAAGGTGCCCGTTGAATAAGAGGCTTCTGCCGAAAGCAACCAGAGAATGGCGGCGGCGACTTCCTCCGCCTGCCCACCGCGTTTCATCGGCACAAATTGTTTGACGCGATCCACGCGATTCGGCTCGCCACCACTGGCATGAATATCGGTATAGATAAAGGCCGGTCGCACCCCATTGACACGGATACGTTCGTTGGCAACTTCCTTGGCCAAGCCGATTGTCAATGTATCAATCGCACCTTTGGAAGCAGCATAGTCTACATATTCGCCTGGCGACCCAGAGCGCGCCGCACCCGATGAGACGTTGACAATCGCCCCACCCGCCCCGCCATATTTGGTGGACATGCGACGCACAGCTTCACGCGCGCAGAGGAAGTAGCTGGTGATATTCGTCGTGAAGATCCGGTTCAGGCGCTCGGCGTCCATCTCGTCAAGACGCATCTGGCGTTCCAATATCCCTGCATTGTTCACCAATGCCGTCACCGGTCCCAATGCCTTATCCACGCTTTCAAACAGGTGGGCGACTTCGGGTTCCAGGCTAACATCGGCGGCCACCGCAATAGCCGTGCCGCCCGCCTGTTCAATCTGCTTGACCACTGCTTCTGCCGCCGCTTGGTTACGGATATAATTCACACAGACAGCATAGTCACGTTGCGCAGCAAGCCGCGCCGTCGCTGCGCCAATGCCACGGCTACCACCTGTTACAATCAATACTTGCCGCACGATTGACACCTTTCTCTGGGTTGAAATTTAGCAATGCTTACTACCTGGCAGCGCCATCACACGTGACACAGCCACCGAGATCGCGGGCATTTAGTAAGCCAGGAAAATTTAAATGGTGATTAGGATGTAGCATGGTAGCGTTACACTTTGCTAAATTAATTCAGCGTGCTCGTTCAGTCTACGCTTACCACGGATCAAAACAGTCGTAATTGCGCTGAGCGATAATCTTTCCGTCGCGGAATTCAATAAAGACGGCGAAATGAGCACGCATGGTGTCGCCGATAGCCAATGAACCAATGGGAATCGCCAGCGTACCGATCCAGATCACTTCGAGCACGACAAAATTGCCGCTCGCAAGCTCATTCTGAATCTCGTATCGTTGACCGGAGAGCACCTTCTGACCACGCTCGGCGCCATCGAGTAAGGCCGCCAAATCACGCCGCGCGCCCTGGGGCACGAGACGATTGGGAAATTCTTCTTGGACAACATCCGGCGCAAAAAAGGCGGCCAGGGTTTCACCGGTCGCGCCCCGTTCAATGGCCGTTAGATAACGGCGCGCGATTTCTAAGTTAGACGATATTGTTGACATAGTTGTGTTTTCCTAATTAGCGCTGTCAATTACTGAGGCTAGGCACAACAAAAACCTTGCCATAAACGATATTACACCGCCGCGCCGAACGCAGCCGCTTGTTCGTCGGTCGCTTGCAACTCATCCAGCAGAGGCCGTTTGGCATTGGCACGAAACTGACTTGTGTAGAGGTGCTGATAAAAGCCCTGTTGGGCCAATAACGCCTCATGCGTGCCCCGCTCGATGATTTCACCGTGATCAATCACCAGGATCTGATCGGCGTTGCGAATCGTGCTCAGCCGGTGGGCGATCACGAAGCTGGTGCGGCCTGTCATCAAACGCAGCATTGCCTCTTGAATGTGCTGCTCGGTGCGCGTGTCTACACTGCTCGTCGCTTCATCGAGAATTAAAATGCTGGGGTTTGCCAGGATGGCGCGGGCGATGGCCAATAATTGACGCTGGCCCTGGCTCAAGTTGCTGCCCCGTTCGGACAGTGGCGTGGCATACCCCTGGGGCAGGCGATGAATAAATTGGTCGGCATTGGCTAATTTAGCGGCGGCAATCACTTCTTCGTCCGTGGCGTCCAGCCGCCCATAACGAATGTTATCCATCACCGAACCAGAGAAAAGATAGGTATCCTGCAGCACGATCCCTAGTTGGCTGCGCAGCTCATCTTTCTTTAACTGGCGGATGTCGTGGCCGTCAATCGTAATCTGCCCACTGTCGATGTCATAAAAGCGGGTTAACAAATTGACAATCGTCGTCTTGCCCGCGCCAGTTGGTCCAACCAGCGCAATAATCTGCCCGGGTTTGGCCTGCAAATGAACATGTTTGAGCACAGGCGTATTCTCGTCATAGGCAAAGCTCACGTCATCAAAGATCACCTCACCCCGGATCTGCGGCAGCACCTGGGCGTCGGGCGCATCGATCATCTCCGAGCCTTCATCGATAATTTCAAAAACACGTTCCGCCCCAGCCAGCGCGGCCTGAATCGTGTTGTAGAGATTGGCGATGTCGTTCAGCGGGCGACCAAACTGGCGGCTGTAATTGATAAAGCTGGCAATCGTGCCCACCGTCGCCATGCCCTGAATCACCATCCAGCCACCGACGCCGGCGACCAACGCCAAGCCCAGATTGCTGATAAAGTTCATGATGGGGCCGGTAAAACCGGCGAAGATCTGGGCCTGGGTGGCCGCGCGTCGTAAGGCACCGTTGGCGACATCAAACTCAGCCATCGCGACCTGTTCACGGCTGTAGGCTTTGACCACCCGCTGCCCTGCGACTGTCTCTTCGATGATGCCATTCAGTTTACCAAGCGAGGACTGTTGTTCGCGAAAACCAGTGCGGGTTCGTTTACCAATCCAACGCATGAATAGGGTCATCAGCAAGGGCGTAGAGAGCAGCGTGATCAGGGCCAGCCGCGGGTTGATCCAGAGCATGAGCCCAGCAACACTGACCAAGCTCAAGAGCCCCGAGACAAGTTGGGTGGCGCTTTCAGAGAGCACCATGTTAATGTTCTCGACATCATTCGTCAAGCGGCTCATCAGATCGCCGTGGGCGCGTTGGTCAAAAAAGCGCAGTGAAAGCGTCTGCATCTGCTCAAACAGATCGTTGCGTATATCACGCACGGTGCGTTGCGACACGCCGGCCATGATATAGGTTTGCCACCAGGTCAAGAGTGAAGTCAGGGCATAAGCGACCAGCATCACCAGGCTGATGCGGGCCAGGCCAGGCAGATCACCGGGCAAAATATAGAGATCAATCGCCAGACCCATTAAATAGGGCCCCAGCAAGGTCAAGATCGCCGAGATCACGACGATCAGTGCGGTGGCGATCAGCGCGCCTTTTTGATGCTTCACATAATCCCAAAGGCGCCGAAGGGTGCCGCGACGATCTTTGGCCCGTTCAATTTTGGTCGGTATGCGCGCAGCGCCGCCTGGGCCACCACGCCCCAGGATCGGTGGCAGATCGGGCATCGCTTGTTCACGATTTGTTTCATTCTGATTTTGATTCGCCTCAGCCATGATTGCTCGCTCCGGTCTCCATTTGTGATGCGTAAATTTCCCGGTAGATGGCATTGCTGGCGAGTAAGGCGTGGTGATCGCCTTCGCCCACAATGCGGCCATCATCCAAGACCAGGATTTTATCGGCGGTCAGCACTGTACTAATCCGCTGCGCCACGACAAAACTGGTGCGTCCTTGCCGCAAACGCAGAAGCGCCGCCTGAATTTTGGCCTCGGTTTCCACGTCAACCGCGCTGGTGCTGTCATCCAGAATTAACACATCGGGCTGAGTCAACAGGACGCGCGCAATCGCGATCCGCTGTTTTTGCCCGACCGATAAGTTCACGCCGCGCTGGCCGACAATCGCATCATAACCGTTGGGAAAATGGCTGATAAAATCGTGGGCCTGGGCCATTTTGGCGGCGGCCAGCACCTCTTCTTCGCTGGCATCTGGGCGACCATAGCGGATATTATCGCGAATCGTGCCGGTGAATAAGACTGATTCTTGCAACGCAATGCCAATTTTACTGCGCAACGTATGCTCATCAATGTCGCGAATGTCAACATTGTCAATTGTCACGCGGCCACCGGTGACATCATAAAAGCGCGGGATCAGATTGATCAATGTCGATTTGCCCGAACCAGTCGCCCCCAGAAAAGCGATGGTTTGCCCTGGTTCGGCGACAAAATTAAGTTGCTTCAACACTGGGTCAAAGCTGTCGTCATTATAGCTGAAGCTGACATCTTCAAACGTCACCCGCCCGCGCCCGCTAAAGGCCGTCAGCGCGGTGGGGCTATTTTTAATTTCCGGCTCGCTGTCAAGCACTTCAAGGATGCGGTGGGCCGAGGCTTCTGCGCGCGAAACCCGCATGGTCAACATGCTGGCCATTGTTAGCGACATCAAGGTTTGCATCAAATAGTTGATAAAGGCGATCACCTGGCCAACCTGCATACCGCCAGCTTTGACACGGACACCACCAAGCCAAAGCGCAGCCACCACGCCAATATTCAACGCCACCATCATAAAGGGCATGGTCACGGCAACTGTGCGCACGGCGGTGATGTTCTGTTCCATCAAATTGTCATTGGTGCGGCGAAAGCGCTGGATTTCGTGTTTGGCGCGCACAAAGGCTTTAACCACGCGCACACCGGCCAGGTTCTCTTGCATCACCGTGTTCAGCGCATCAAGACGGGCCTGCACCTGGCTAAACATGGGAAAAGATCGGTTGATGATCCAGATCAGCGCCAGGAGGGTAACGGGGATCAGCACAACAAAGAGCAGCGACAATTGCGGGCTGGTGAGCACCCCCATGATCAAGCTGCCCACCAGCAACAGTGGCACGCGCACCATTGTCCGCAGCAAAATCATCACCAATTCTTGGGCCTGATTCACGTCGTTGGTCAGGCGCGTGATCAGCTTACCGGTTTCCAACTTGTCTAAATTGCCAAAAGATAAGGTCTGCACTTTGCCAAAGAGTGTGCTGCGCAAATCGGCCCCACAGCCCTGGGCAGCCAGGACAGTAAAGATCGTACAGGCAACACCACCGCCCAGCCCAATGATCGCAACGACCGCCATCAAAATGCCCGTCTGAATGACAAGCGCCATGTTAGCATGCGCGATCCCTTGGTCGATAATCCGCTGCAGAAAACGCGGTTGCATCAGATCCATCGAGACTTCCAAGATCATGGTCAAAGGGGCCAAGATCGCCCAATGCCAATAAGGTTTGAGAAATCTGCTTAATTTACGCGTGGCCTGCATATCAGGCTTGCTCCTTGATTGTCAAATAAATCTATGATGCCACTGGATAGCTTACGCTTATAAGCCGCATCTTAAATTATCCGTAGAGAAGTTGATCCTGTCAACCGTGAGGTGCACGCAATGATGATCTACGTAGGGGCATGCGGTCGGCGGCGGACCAATATTAATTTTGACCCTGATGATAATTCGCCGTCGATTGCGTGCCCGGCTGTGCGACCAATGTTTGTTGCCGAACACGGGCACGCAATCGACGGCGAAGGGTGTTGCTGGGGTTCCCCATTGATGGGCCCGCCGCCGATCTGGGCGCCCTCTGGGCACCCCTACGTATTGCTGTGAATGGTGTTAATGGGCAGCGGAAAGATCAAGGGGCGTATTTGGCGGCCAGCTTTTTGACGGTGGTTACATTGCGGAGAGTGGCTGGCAGAGCGAGGGTCTTTTCTAGGCGTGCGCCAGAAAAGGTGGATTCGCTGAACTTCCTGCGGGATAGCCAGTAGATTTCACGTTGATGGATATGGAACTCATCGACTTCGTTGTTGAAGGCCAACAATTTCTGTTGCGCGGTGGCACTGGGTGATTCGGCCATAAAGCCAATGTACAACATATTGCCTTCGTCAGCCAACACTGCGGCGTCGAATGGTTCGTACTGGACAATCTCGACCATTTCCGCGGGCGTTCGGATAAACGTTGCGACTTTGTAACCGAGCGCGGCGTGTAAAACGGCCTCGATCTTATTTTCCAGTGTTTGTGTACTTTGGCGGGTTGTCTCGAAGATCACGTTGCCGCTGGCGATAAAAGTTTCAACATTGGTAAATTCCAGCGCTTCAAACAGACCGCGCAGCGCTTCCATTTTTACATTGTGCCCGCCCACGTTGATTGCGCGCAGGAAGGCTATATATTTTTGCATAGGATTCGTTCTAATCAAGCTCATGTACGCAAAGTTTCAATCGTTCCGTCAACAACTCACGATACATTGCTACTTGGGTAGGGATACAGGATTAGGCGCCCATAATCCTGTATCCCTAATCCCGTATCCTTATTTAAATTACGTAGCCGACTTGGCGTCAATCGCTTGACCATCACTGGCATAGAGTTCGCGCAGCAGACGCACGTTGGCTTCGATCAGGAGATCATCAATGTTTTCGGCTAGGATGTAGGCGCCATACGCCTTGGCAACCCACACTTCGTAACCGCCGCGATGCAACGATTCGCGCGTGACAAAATAGCCAAAGGAGCCATTGGTCGTGCTGGCCGCTAAAGTATACGAGAAAGGGCTATAGTCGCGCAGGCGCAAGATGATCTCAGAAAAAGGTTCGCCGGGAAAAGGCACCAAGGCGACGGGCCCCAATCGAGTAATTGTCTGGGTGAAAACAACCCCAGATTCGGCCTGTCCTTCATGTGCGTTGACCACAGCCTGCCAGTGCCGGTAATCACACATTGCCTGTCCCCAGCGATCCTTGGTCGGCTCAGCCACGGCCAATTCGCGACGGGCGGTCTCAAGATCAGCGAGTGGCTGATAGGGCAGAAAGATCTCTTTGGTCAACACGGCGAGATCGAGATCGCGAAATTCTTTGATCGAGCGATAGGCGGCCAGGGCGTCGATCGCAGCGCGTGCGCCCGTCTCGTATAAGGCGATATCACCATCGCCCACCGCGCCCCGCGAGTTCGTGCGCGGCGCAACATCCCCCACCGCGCCATTGATAAACAAAGTCGTTGCGCCGGTCAATGCTTCCAGGCGATCAACCATCACACCGGGCCAGTCGCGCGACACGACTCGGCTATTGCCACCAAACACCGTGGGATGCGCGCCATAATGGACGATGGCGGCAACCGGGCCATGTGCGCCTTCAAAACGTAAGACAGTCATGATCGGATCATACGGTCCCCAGGGATTTGTGCCGAGGGCGACGGTATTATTCTCCCGAATCTGACGCCGATTGATGCCTACATCGCTATGCGTTGTGCCGATGCCGACCGTAACAGGTTGCTGATTAGTTTCGGCCTGCGCCACTGCGTCAATGATACGTGGCATCACCAGCTGCACATAATCGCGATCTTTTTCGCCCCAACCAAACGCCGAAAAGGTGCGTGGGGTCGAATGAGACTGGATCACAGAGACTGTCACATGGGCCGGTTCGATGCCGGTGCGTTCGTGGACAAGCCGCCGAATCTCGGCTACTTCTTCAGCTTCAATCAGAATCCAGTCCAGGCTAAGGAGGACAGCCTTGACACCATTGCGCACCAAGACCAACGCGGTGGCGTGCAACGGGTCGCGAACGCTCTCGGCATAGCGATCTTGGGTTGGATAACCGGCCAGCGCGGTGCCGAGTTCAGGTGTAATATCAGTCCGGCCAACACCGACTAAAAGTGAACTATTCATAGGATTTAATGCCTTAATCTTCTGATGCAAAGTGACGGCTGCCTGTTGGGTAGAACAGCCGCTTTATATATTAGGAAAGTGCAAGCAATTCCACTTCGCGTCCTTTCTTGCAAGCAGAACACTGTCACGCGACAGACAAAGTAACTTGTTCTGCCCAACAAAAGGCCCCACCCTAACCCTCCCAAGGGGAGGGAACTGTTTGGTGGACAGAACGCATTGCATCGTAGGCCCACCCTAACCCTCCCAAGGGAAGGGAACTGTTTGGTGGACAGAACGCATTTCATCGTAGGCCCTGATCTGTTCCCTCCCGAGGGGAGGGTTAGGGTGGGGCCTAGGCAGGGGTGGAGTATTTTTACCCAACCCTGATCATGTCATCGATCTGCGCGACGACATCTTGGACAGCCTTTCCCACCGTGTGTTGAGCCCACAGGAACGAAGAGAAGGCCGTGCCATTGATGGCGCAGAATTTGAAGATCTAACAGCGATACGTCCAGGGGGAAGGATATTCCAACCACGGGAACACAGGAACCCCAATATATCATATCAGTTTTAAAGCAGAGGGTCAATTCGCTTTTTTGCACCAGGTAGCTCAAGCAGCGGGTTACGGTTCTTGAATCAAACCTGGGACCAGTGTATTGGTAATCGTATGATAGAGCGGGGGCCAGATGACAGGCGCGTCGGCCGCTTTTTGCCCAATCGCGCTATATTGCAAGTAGAGGAGTTGGGGGTCTGGCCATTGATGCCACAGATAAGCGGGCACACGTTCGCCATCTGGCGGATTCTTTGAACCATAAGGGAATGTGTAATGACCAGAGGCCAATTCGATGTCGGTCGCTTCGAGCGCAGCAATAATTTTGGCTGGATCTAGGGCATCAGCGCGGGTTATAGCATCAGCCGCCAAGCGCACGGCATCGTAAGACTCAAAGGCATAGGATTCAGGCCAGCGATTAAAATATTGACTGTACGCCTGCGCAAATTTTAACCCCATCGCCGACACCGTCGAACGCCACGGGCCGTTCCTACCCATAATCGTGTAAATACCGTCGGGGACATTTTGCCAGAAAAGTTGATCGTCCAATGCGTTAGAATTATTGATGATCAGCGTTTTCTTCTGCGGCCCAATCCCTGCGGCCAGCATTTGGTTATGGAGCTTGAACCCTGCGTTGCCAGAGAGATAAAGAAAGACCGCATCGGGCACCACATCCTGCGCCACAATGCGCGCCAGCACAGAAGAAAAATCGTCAGTGGGCAGATCGACCAAGACCGGTTCAACCGTAAAGCCATAGACGGGCCACCAATGTTTAGCCGCTTCGACTCTACCCTGCCCTACGCTGTTGTTATCAGTCACAATTACAGCAAATTTCTTACCATCTTGATTATAGTCACCCAACTCGGCTAACCACTTGGCGGGGAATTGCATGATCATGGAGATCGTCGGCCCAATACGAAAAACTTCTGGCTCTTGATCCGCAGTCACCTGATCGGCGCGCGGCTCGGCAAAGATAACCGGCACACCATATTGATGAGCGATCTTTTTCACCGCCATTGCTACATCGCTGTTATAGACGCCCACCAGCACGCTGACACAATCGTCACGCAGCAAACGTTCGGCCAAAAAAGCCCCACGGTTGGGAATACCAGCCGCATCATAGGTAATTAAGCGGAGCGGTTTACCCAAGACGCCGCCTTCGGCATTCACATCTTCGATGGCTAGATCGAGGGACGCTTGCATACTAAAGCCACTCAGCATGGCGCCTGGTTTTGAAAGGGGCAAAATGGCACCAATGGCAATTTCTTTGACATTGCCTAAATCCCCACGTGAGCAGTTGATCGAAGCAGGCATTGGGGTAACCACGCGCGTCACTTCAACTGGGACCAAGACTGTCACCTGAGCCGGTGCTTGGCTCACGGGTGTTGGGGGTGGCGCTTGACTTTGCCGGCAGCCGGCGATCCAGGCCAATAGACCAAAGAGCAGGATCAGACCCTGCAAAATTCGCTTACGCTGCTTGTGCAGTAATGGCGATGAGGGAAAAGCGGTCAATTGACTGTAGAGTCTTGTTAAAGAAGGGCGCACAACCTTTTCCCTTGCTAGATTACCTGGCTAAACCGTATTGGGGAAATAGAATATAACATTGACTAGCAGCCCCGTCAAACTGACAAATTATAAGGAGCGACATCATCCAGCAGGCCGTACATGACGCGGATCGGTTTAGACAAACTGGTTTGACAGCTTCTCAGGTGAATGTTATACTCATTTTGCCACCTTACAAGCAAAGCATGTTGCCACTATGCTGAATTTTCTACCGACATCTATGCGGTTTATTTCCAGATACCCAGTTTATCGATATACATTCCAAGGAGGTAGATGTGTTTAATGTTCGTCTCAATCGTCTAGCGATCCTAAGCGCGTTGACCGTTTTATGGTTGGTGGTTGCCTGTGTTGCGCCACCAGCAGCCCAGGCACCGCAGGGGGGAGATGCGGCGGCCACAGTTGCCCCTGCCGCAGACAAAATAACGATCAAATTGGCGGCTAATCCGTGGTCCGCCTCGGCTTTAAATGTGAATGTAGCTAAAATTCTTTTAGAGAAAATTGGTTACTCCGTTGAGATTACCGATATCGATGAAAATGCGCAATGGGCGGCGCTTGCGTCGGGTGATCTGCATGCGAGCCTGGAAGTTTGGCCTTCTGGTCATCAGAAAAATATTACCGATTATATCGATACAAAACAAGTCGAAAATGGGGGACCGCTAGGACCGGTCGGCAAAATTGGTTGGTATATTCCCACCTACATGGTTGAAGCGCACCCAGAATTGGCCACTTGGGAAGGGTTTAAAAAGCCCGAGAACGCCAAACTCTTTGCCACGGCTGAAACCGGTGATAGTGGTCAGTTTCTGGCCGGTGATCCAGGGTGGGTGCAATACGACACCGATATTATCAAGAACCTGGGGCTAGCTTTAAAGGTGGTCCAGTCCGGTTCAGAAACAGCTGTACTCTCGGCGGTGGATGCAGCCTACAGCCGCAAAGCCCCGATCCTTTTCTACTTCTGGACACCCCATTCGGTACATGCCAAGTATCAACTGACGGAAGTTAAGTTGCCTGAATATACGCCGGAATGTTATGCCAAGGCGACCGAAGGTGGGGTAGCCTGTGATTATCCAGCCGACGTGTTGTTCAAGATCTTCTGGCCAGCGCTAAAAGACAAAGCGCCCGAGGCCTATCAGTTGTTGAAAAACATGAATTACACGACTAAAGATCAGATCGACATGATGGCCGCGGTCGATCTGAAAAAGCAAACAACAGAAGAAGCGGCGCAAGCGTGGGTTGAGGCCAACGAAAAAGTGTGGAGCGCCTGGATGCCCAAGTAAATAACGAAACCCAAAGGGTAATGTCCAAACGGGGTTGGCCAAGCGGCTGGCCCCGTTTTTCTGTCTCTAAGCGACGAGGAGAGAGGGAGAGAAGGAGACACAGAGAGACGAGAATCTGCTATCTTCCTCGCGTGGGATTAGGGAGACAGGGTTAAGGTCGTCTCCTTCCCTGTCTCCCTGTCTCCACCTCTCCCTCTCTCCTTGTCTCCTACCTTCTCACAGGATAAAAACGTAGTGACTTCCTATTTCAAGACGGTTCGCCTGTTCAACCGCAACGTCCTGCTCTATCTATTGATTGCCGGTTTACTCGGCTTTACCATTGATGGCGGCATTTATTCGGTCATTTTCAACTTATATCTGTTGCGCTTGGGACATGGTCCTGAGTTTGTGGGGCAGGTCAATGCGGCGGGCATGTTCGTCTTTGCATTGGGCAGCTTTCCACTCGGCATATTAGGCGAACGCTGGGGCAACCGGCGCATGTTGATCATTGGTATGGCATTAATGCTCACTGGCTGCACGCTATTGCCGTTGGCAGAATTCGCCCCCGCGGGCTGGCAAGTCAGCGGGCTTTTTATGGCCTATATCATTATTAATGTGGGGATGGCGCACTTTTATGCCAACGGACCGCCCTATATTATGCGCATCACGCGCGCCGAAGAACGTACGCATGTCTTCTCGATTCAATCGGCGCTCTGGTCGTTTGCGGCCTTTGCTGGCAGTTTAATCGCCGGGTTTCTACCTGGCTATTTTGCGGTCGCCTTGGCAGATTCGCTCGACCAACCGGCGCCCTATCGCTATCCACTTTGGTTGGCGGCGCTGATGTTGGCGCCAGCCTTATGGGCAATTCTCCAAACCCGTGTCGATGCAGTTCACACAGAGCCACTCACAAGTAACGAAACAAGCAAAGCTCGCCACGCCACCCGCGCCATCTATGGCCTGATCCTGGTCATGGCGCTCGTACGTTTGTTACAAGTGGCGGGAGCCGGCGTCGTGATGACCTTTTTTAACGTCTATATGGACGCCAGTTTGCACATCGCCACCGCACAGATTGGCATGATCGTGGCAACCGGCCGGTTGTTGGCTGTACTCGCTGCGCTGGTAACGCCATTACTAATCACCCGTTGGGGTACGGCACGGCTGGCTGTTTGGGCATCCTTTGGCGTGGCCCTATTCCTGGTGCCACTCGCCTATGTACCACTTTGGTCGGTGGCGGGGCTTGGTTACATGGGGGTCATCGCCTTGACTTCTATCCGCTATCCGGCTTTTCTGCTCTACATTATGGAGTTGACGCCAACCGGCTATCGCAGTGTGATGTCGGGCGCTGGCGAAACGGCGGCTGGCCTCAGTTTTGCGCTAATGGCCCTAGCCGGTGGCTACTTGATCGCCACGCAGGGCTATCAGAATCTCTTCTTGCTGGGTGCGGCAGAGACAGTCGCCGGCACGCTAATTTTGTGGGGCTATCTGCGCTTGCGCAAGCGCTAGCCAAATCTAAGGCAGTGTGTGCTACAACACAGTTTTGTTGTGCGCGAATGCATGGCACAATCAGCGCCAACCGTGTAAACTAGCTGACAAGTGTAAGATAGAGCGGGGATGACGTCCAAGCGACTTATCTCGGCAACTGATGAATGCGAAGGATTGGTGCATAACTGGTCCTCTCGCATTTCTTTTTATGCTTATTTTGGGGGTCAATTCAAAAAATAAAATGCCTTAGATGGTGCAGTCAATGAAAACCAAAGTTATTCATGTGATGAACGGTAAGGGCACGCAATCGGCGGCGAAGATTATTGGCGGATTTTCCCATAATTGGTCCCGCCGCCGACCGCATGCCCCTACAGTATTTCCCAAACCACCGCTTAACTGGCGTGAGTTAATTTAAAGCCTTATCCCCTTATCTCCCTATCTCGTGTCTCCCTATCTTCTCTCGCCCTACTTCCCTTCCCCAACGGCCCACGCCTGCGTAATCCTATCCAGCACCATCGCCAGCAACAAGATCGCCAAGCCGGCTTCAAGCCCGCGGCCCATTTGACTCTTCGCCAGCCCGTTCACAGCCTCAAACCCGAGCGCGCCACCACCAACCAGGCCAGCAATAATCACCATCGACAGCACCATCATCACCGTTTGATTCACACCCAGCATAATCGAAGGGAGGGCTAAGGGTAATTCCACCTTAAAGAGCTTCTGGCGACTGGTCGAGCCAAAGGCATCCGCCGCTTCCAATGCGTTCGGCGCGACTTGGCGAATGCCTAAATCCGTCAAGCGAATGATCGGCGGGATGGCATAGAGCACCGAAGCGATGATGCCCGGTACGCGGCCAATGTTAAAGAGCATGATCACCGGCACCAGATAGACAAACGGCGGAATTGTCTGTAAAAAGTCCAACACGGGGCGCACAATCAACGCAAAACGGGGCGCACGGGCGGCCCCGATGCCCACCGGCACCCCGATCACGACAGCCAGGATCACAGCAACTAACACCTGGCTCAAGGTGTCCATACTCTGTTCCCACATACCTAGCAAGCCCAAACAGAGGATGGCAAGCGCACTGAAAATGGCCAACCGCCACCCTGCTGCTTGGAACGCCAACCAAGCGAAGCCAAGGACAATCATCGGCCAAGGCAAATAAATCAGCAACAGATCGCGCAGCGGAGTGAGCAAATAGCGAATCATCGCATCGCTAAAAGGACCCGTGCCAAGCGGCAAATCGCCAATCTGGTATAAATTATTGCGCATCCAGAGCACCAACGCGTCAATCGGTTGACGAATCGAGAAGCGCCAGGGAAATGTACTCAAATCGAGTAGTGTGCGATCGGCGATCACGAGCAGCAGAATGACGACAATGACGCCGCCCCAATAAAGCAGATTGGCCTGACGCGGGGAGAATTTCGTTTGACCCTGCTTCGCCCGCGTCTGCGCCGCATGGTGGATCGCGTCCCGACTTTCCTGGCTCAGGCCATAGCTGATGCGGTCAAAGATCACAGCAATCAGCACAATTGCGATGCCGGCTTCTAAGGCTTTACCCACCTGCAAGTTGCGCAGGGCCGTGAGCACTTCAAGCCCTAAACCACCCGCGCCGATCAGCGCGGCGATCACTACAATGCCAAGCGCCATCATGATCGTCTGGTTGATGCCGAGGAGTATCGAAGGCAAGGCTAGCGGCAGTTGTACTTTGACCAACTTTTGCCAGCTTGTAGAACCAAAGGCATCCGCCGCTTCCGTTGTGTTAGCCGCCACCTGGCGAATCCCCAGGCTAGTCAAACGGATGGCGGGTGGCAAGGCATAAATGACGGTGGCAATCACGCTTGGCACACGGGCAATGCCAAAAAAGAGCACCACTGGGATCAGATAGACAAAGGCTGGAATCGTCTGCATGGCGTCGAGCACAGGCCGTAATACCAGTTCAAACCGCGGAGAGCGGGCCGACAAAATGCCCAGCGGAATGCCGATCAGCAATGCGATAAAAACGGCGACCCCCATCAAGGCAAAGGTTGCCATGCTCTGTTTCCACAAGCCAAACAGGGCCATGATCAGCAGACTCACCAGTGTGAGCATAGCGACGCGCCGGCCAGCCGCTTTATAGGCAACGGCCACCAATGTCACTAGCAACACCGGCCAGGGCAAATTGAGCAGGAAGGTTTCGAGCGTACGCAACCGAGCATCAATGAAGGCGCTGAAAGGGTTAAAGAAATAGACAAACAGTGGATGGGTGGCGCGATGCCCGATCACCCACGATTGAAAACTGTCAATCGGATCGCGCAAATGTAAATTCCAACTGGGCGGAAAAACGACCGGGTCGGGATGCAACAGCATAAACGCCAGCGCGCCAATCACAATGACGGCGAGGCCAATCAGCCCGCGCAGATCACGTTTGGGCGTGGGCTCAACGAGCGTGAAGGGTTGGGTGGTTGTGCTCATTGTTGATCTCCTAGGCTAAGCGGCACCATACCCGCCAACGCCCGCAACACCGCGCTGCGATCCACGATCCCAATCACCTGGTCGGCGCCGTTCACCACCGCCAAAGGTTGTTCGGTGGTCGCCACCAACGCCAACAGATCATCCACCGCCAGGGTGGCGGGCACAGATTGACCTGGCACTGAAGCGGTCAGGGCTGGCTGCATAATGTTCTGCGCCGTCAACACCTTAGAACGCGGCACATCTTTGGTGAATTCGCGCACATAGTCATTGGCTGGCGTCAGCACCACCTCTTGTGGCGTCCCCACCTGTACAAACTCACCGTCTTTCATAATCGCAATCCGGTCGCCCAGTTTCAACGCTTCGGCAAAATCATGCGTAATAAAAATCAGTGTCTTCTGCATCTTTTCCTGGAGCGAGAGCAGTTCATCTTGCATTTCGCGGCGGATCAACGGGTCGAGCGCGCTGAATGGCTCGTCAAAGAGCAAAATTTCTGGGTCAACCGCCAAGGCACGCGCCAGACCAACACGCTGTTGCATCCCGCCGCTCAACTGGCCAGGATAGTGATTTTCCCATCCTTGTAGATTCACCAGGGTGATCACGGCTTGGGCGCGCGCTTGGCGCTCGGCTTTCTTCATGCCTTGTACTTCCAATCCATAAGCGACATTATCCAAAATGCGCCGGTGCGGAAAGAGCCCAAAGTGTTGAAAAACCATGCTCATCTTATGGCGGCGAATGGTGCGCAACTGCTGCTGATCCATCGTCGCAATATCTTGCCCGTCAATCAACACGTGACCGGCAGAAGGATCGATCAAGCGTGGCAGACAGCGCAGCAAAGTAGATTTGCCGCTGCCCGACAGCCCCATTACCACAAAAGTTTCACCCTTCTGGACGGCAAATGAAATATCACGCACAGCGACGACTTGACCGGTGCTGGCGAGAATTTCGGCTTTGCTGGCCTGGGTCGCCGGCGCATGAATCACACTTTGGCCTTGCGGGCCAAAAATCTTCCAAATATTTTGACAGACAACTTTGGGTGTGGGCTCAACAGTCACAACAAATTACCTCATGGCATGGTCGATTATGATTGGAGATCGAAGCGCGGACGCGTCATCAAAACAGTCTGTTTTTTCTACGCGATGTTGCTACTTTACACAAGTCTAGTCGGAAACGCAAGAATTAAATGCTATCGTTCGGTCAGACGAAACATCAGCGATCAGCCCGGCCAACGGCTTAGCGCGTTTCACAGCCTTGCCAAAATCAGCAAAATCCTCTACCCTTGACCGAGCAGCATAAATTTGAAGGCGAAGCCTCATGCGGCAAGCATGAGGCTATACCGAGCAGCCCCTCTTTCACCGGCAACCGAGGGGCAAACCTGCACATTCGCGCCCTATATTTGTGTCTCTACCTGGGTAGTGGCAAAATAGACAGATCACAACAATGCACCCCACCCCGGCCTTCACGAGTTTGGTGAGGGAACCGTCACGGGACAGGCGTAGTCATTCGTTCTGTCCACCACTCGGTTCTGCCCTTACCAGGGGAGCGGGAGCCCAGTGGGCGCGGGCGGGGTTGCATTATGACGATTTTAGCTTCATTTACAGAAGGATCGGAAAGGAATAAATTTTGTCTACCCCAAAACCACCGCAACGCCTCTTCATTCCCGGCCCGACCGACGTGTTGCCCCAGGTGTTGGCGGCGCAAGACGCGCCGATGATCGGTCACCGCAGTGATGAATTTGAGGCACTTTTTGCCAAAGTGCAAGAACAACTCAAACAACTCTATTATACCAAAGATCGCGTCTACATCCTGGCGGCATCTGGCTCAGGGCTACACGAAGCGGCGATTCGCAATGCCGTTAGCAAACGTGTGCTCTGTTTTGTCAACGGGGCATTTAGCGAACGCTGGTACACCTGCGCCGCCAACTGTGACAAAGAAGCGATCCGTGTAGACGTGGAATGGAACACCGCCGTCAAAGCGGACATTGTGAGCACGGCGCTGCAAAAGGCGCTGCAAGATGGTCCGGTCGAAGCGATTACAGTGGTGCACAACGAAACCAGCACGGGTGTCACCAGCCCAGTCGGCGAAGTGGCCGCGGCGGTGCGGGCGATCAGCCCCGACACGCTGGTGATGGTCGATGCCGTCTCTTCGTTTGGTGGCACACGCATCCCGTTTGATGAGTGGGGGTTGGATCTCTGTCTGGCCTCTTCGCAGAAAGCGTTGGCGTTGCCGCCGGGTCTCTCCTTTTGTGCGGTGAGCGACCGCCTGCTAGAGAAGGCCAAAACCGTCAAGGGGCGCGGTTGGTACTTTGACTTTATCAATCTGGAAAAATCGCTCCAAAAGAGCACTACGCCAGCCACACCAGCGATTTCGCTGATGCGGGCGCTGACGGTGCAGTTGGATATTATTTTCGCCGAAGGGTTGGAGCAGCGTTTTGCCCGCCATCACCATCTGGCAGAAAAGACGCAGCGGTGGGCGGTTGACCAAGATTTTACCTTGATGGCCGAAGCAGGCTATCGTTCGCCCACCGTCACCAATGTCGCCAACACACGCCAAATGAATATTGGCGCGTTGAACAAACATCTTGCCGCCCAGGAGATGGAAATTTCCGACGGTTATGGCACGTATAAAGGCAAAGCCTTTCGCATCGCCCACATGGGCGAGGTGAATGAGGCCGATTTGGATCGATTGTTTGCCGCCATGAACGAATTTTTGAACAAAGCGGGATGATGAGTGATCAGTGATGAGTGATGAGTGAAGTGTGAAACTTACTGATCACTTATGTAGCGAGCGGACACTTTGACATGGTGCGTTAAAATGCCCGGCTGGCAAGGTGTCCACTCGCTAGGTCACTCATCACTCATCACTCATCACGCTTCACCCTTTTACCTATCAGGAGTAGAACTCATATTATGATCAATCTTCGTTCTTTTGAAGTGCCAACCGTGGTCAAACACGCGCTAGGGGCCATTGAATTTTTGGCCGATGAAGTCAAGGCATTGGGTATGCAACGGCCGATGGTCGTGACCGGCAACGATTTGGTCAAACTTGGCCTGGTTCACGAGGTAGAACGCCTGCTCAAGGCCAGCAATGTTGATTATTTTCTCTTTGACGAGGTAGTGCCGAATCCCTCGATTGCCTTGGTGGATCGCGGGGCAGAAATCTACAAACAGGCTGGTTGTGATGGTCTGATCGGCTTTGGCGGCGGCAGTTCGATTGATGCAGCCAAGGCGATTGGCGTGGTGGTGGCGCACAGCGGTTCGATTCGCGATTTTGAATGGGCCAGCCCCAATCCAATTACCAATCAACTGCCACCCTTGATCGCGATCCCGACCACCTCGGGCACAGGGAGCGAAGTGACCTTGTGGGCGGTGATCACCGATCCACAACGGAGAATCAAATACAACGTCGGCGGCACGCCCTTGATCGGCCCGCGCGTCGCGCTGATCGATCCGCTGTTGACGCTCAACTTGCCTGCCCCGATCACGGCTGGTACGGGGATGGATGCGTTGGCGCACGCGATTGAGTGTTACACTTGTGCCTATGCCCAGGCCTGGCCCGATGCAGTAGCCTTGCAGGCGATGGAATACACGGGCGATTATCTGCGCGTCGCCTATGC
>JAPLGZ010000515.1 GCA_026389895.1 Chloroflexota bacterium
TAGATTGGGAATTTGGCTCTGACGGTCTGGAGGATTTTTTTACGGCGTCGGTTGACTTAAATCGCTTTGGCGCGGCGACCGCAGCCCGAGAACGCCGTCAGAGCCAGGTGATTACTGTGACACCGGCCCGCAAGTCAGAACCACCAGCTGTTGAGCCGTTGCACCCCATCAGCCCACTTACCCAAGCCTTTAGCGGCGCCAACGCAACGGCGAAGATCGGGGCCATTCGTTATGCGCTAGACAAGGCCTTAGAACAGTGGTGGGGGCAGGGTGAATTGCCCTCTGCACAAGTGTTACGTGATGGGTTGCTCGTGTTGGAAGCTGGCGTCCAGCTAGGTGAAAGCCAGCGAACCTTGCTCCTGCGCACGGCCCTGACGCATGGCAAAGGGATCATCACTGCCCTGCGGCATCAGAATGACAGCGAGCGCACTGCCACTTTGCTCAAAGAGGCCTTGCTTGATCAACAGACATCGTTCGCCCCGCTCGATCCGCGCCCGTTACGCGAGCAGGACGAGAAGAGCCAAGCGTGGGTCCCCTTGCTGAGTGCTGAGCTCACGGCCGAATTACCCACGATTTTTGGCTATCAACGCCAGATCGCTTTGGCTGGGCTGGCTGTATTGAGTGGCAAAAATGGCCCAGCTTCCTTGTTTACGTTGCCATTTGACACGGCCAGCACATTGCCTGCCACCCCGTTGGCTTGGTCACGTTTTCGGGTTGTGCTGCTGACTGTGTTGATCTGTCTCTTAGTGACGGTCTATCTCTGGCGGCATGGGCAAAGCCCCGCCGTTCCCTTCGTGACGATTCCTGCTGGCCAATATACAGTGGGCGATGGCGTCGGAGAGCCCACACGTACCGTCGAGTTGGATGCTTTCGCAATGGATCAGACAGAAGTTACAAATCGCAATTATCAACTTTGTGTTCAAGCTGGGCATTGCGCCAAGCCCGCCAGCAATGCCAGCGCCACCCGCTCGGATTATTTTTTAGAGCCGGCCTTTGCAAATTTTCCGGTAGTTAATGTCAATTGGCGTGATGCGAACGCTTTTTGTCGATGGGCCGGCAAGCGGTTGCCGACCGCCGAGGAGTGGGAAATCGCTGCCGGCTTTGCCCCGGCCACCCAACATTATTATCCTTTCCCTTGGGGCGCGCAATTTCAGCCCCAGTTGACCAATAGCCTGGCGACCCCTGGGAACGATACGCGGGCCGTTGGGATGTATCATCCGCAAGGGGATAGTCCGTTTGGTTTGATGGATATGGCTGGCAATGTGGCTGAGTGGACCACCACCAGCCCCGACGCCGACGCTGACAGTAATTATTTGGTTAAGGGTGGCTCTTTTCAAGATCAGCCCGCCGCCTTGCGCACTACAGCAAGCCAGCCTGAAGCCAATGAAACGGCTACTGATTGGCTGGGGTTTCGTTGCGCTGACACGTTGGGAAATTGACGCTGCTTAGGGCTTTGATATAATGGCGCTTCCCAGCCAATTGGGAAGCGCCTGACCTAGATAAAACCTTACCGCCATTAATCGTAATTGAAGCAATTTGGATGATGATGATGTCTGAAACTAAGTTAAATGCTCTTGAACTGACGACTGAACTTGAATTCGCGGCCAAAGTGGCGCGCGAAGCTGCGACGATTGTAAACACTTTTTATGTAGGGTCATCGGAGGTGCGCTATAAATCGGATGATGAACCCGTAACCGAAGCTGATCGTTCGGCCAACCAGCATATTCTCGCCCGTATCCAGGCAATGTTTCCCGATGATGGCATCTTATCGGAAGAATCCAAAGACGATTTTAGCCGACTTACCAAGTCGCGCGTCTGGATCGTTGATCCGCTTGATGGCACCAAGGAGTTTATTGCCCGCAATGGCGAATTTTCGATTATGATTGGGTTGGCCGTCGAAGGTCGCCCGGTGCTCGGGGTTGTTATGCAACCGGATCCTGGTCTGCTTTACGTGGGCGCGGTGAATCAGGGTGCCTTCTTGTATGAGGCTGGCGAACGGATTCCCCTGCAGGTGAGCGATTGCCAACAGATGAACAAAATGGTGTTGGTGAGTAGCCGCAGCCACCGCCAACAGATTGTCGACAAGATGCGCGCCGCTTTACGGATTACGAGTGAACGAGTGAGCGGTAGCGTGGGGCTAAAGGTTGGTCTAATCAGCCGCCGCCTGGCCGATCTCTATGTGCATCCCAGCCCTGGCTGCAAAGAATGGGATCTCTGCGCACCCTATGCCCTGTTAGAGGCCGCTGGAGGCCGCATGACTGATTGTTGGGGCAATCCGTTGAAATTTAATAAGCGCGATGTTCGCGCTCACAATGGGCTGATTGCCAGCAATAGTCAGACGCATGATGAGATCGTAGAAATTGTGTCGGGCATCTGTGAAGAGTTTGGCTACAACGAAGATGATGGCTTCTGGTAAATCCAGATCACTATCTAGGGCTAGGATATAACGCATGCGTTAGCCTATAATCGTATAGGCTGTACCTAACCAATAAAACGGGGCAAGAATTTCTTGCCCCGTTTTTTATTGCCTTATGTAGCTATCTGGCCCTCTTCAGAGCAGGGTTGAAACCGCACCCCGTGTTGAGTCGCTGCGGCGACTGAGGATATCGTGCCTGCGCCTGGGGACGCGCTTCAGTAGAAGCGTCCCCGACTTCCTACCCTGTCAGCCGACCATTTTAGTGGTCGAACTTGTGTTATACGCATATATGCCTATGGTGTTTGTAGGTTGATGAGTATACAATATACTTAATTTAGCGAACAATTTTGTCAATTAAGCCGTTACTATAGGTGAGCTGTTCGATTTTGATCTTAAGGTAGTTTAACCTGAGTCATTTACAAAGGAGAATTCAATGCCAAGACCGCTCTTTGATTCAGAATATATCTTTGGGCTTCATGATGCGGGTGGCGAACAACTGATGCTGGACGCCGGTAGGCCTGGCTGGATTGTCTTTACGGAAGCGGTTGGCCATGATCCCAATGATTTTGGGGGTACAGATTATACCGCCTACAGTAATCGGAATCTAGGTGTCATGTGCCGGATCAACAATGGTTATTATCCAGACGGCACCATCCCCCATAGCAGTCAATATGCCAACTTTGCCCGGCGCTGTGCCAACTTTGTCGCACGCACCCCCGGTTGCAAAATTTGGATCATCGGCAATGAGATGAATTACGCGCTGGAACGTCCATCCGTGGCGGCACAAAGGTCGCTATCTACTGTTCCCCCTTTATTTCAGGAAACAAGCCCCTCAACGAATAGCCCGTTGGCCAAGGTCGGGCAATTGGCGCAAACGATCTGGAGCAACCTTACTGGCCGTGGTGAGCTGGCGGACAATGGCACTGTTGTCGCGCCAACTGCTAGCCCATTGGCTGATTCAGCCCGCTCCAATGTCTTAGCGGCCAATGACCCCTATGGCCGCGGCTTGCCGGAAAGGCTTGACGCGTTGCGCCCCAATCTACGCCTGGCTGGGGCGGATGCGCGGATTATGGCCGCAGCCGTGGATAACACGGAAGCTGTTACGCCCGATTTGTATGCTCGTTGTTATCGCCTCTGCCGCGACGCCATTCATGCTGTGCCTGGCCATGCTGATGACCAAGTCCTGATGGGGGCCGTGGCGCCCTGGAACAACCAAACAACCTATGCCGGCAACGCCAATGGCGATTGGGTGCAATATTTTGCCGATATTCTGACGCTGTTGGGACCCACCGCTTGTGATGGTTTTACCTTACACACCTACACCCACCAAGCCAATCCCGATTTGATCACGGACGAAACGCGCATGGATCCACCCTTTCAGAATCGTCATTATCAATTTCGGGCCTATATGGATTTTATGCAGGCTGTGCCGGCGTCGATGCGCCAATTGCCTGTTTATATCACTGAAGCCAACCAAGATGTGCCCTGGCTAGAGCAGAATATTAGTTGGGTGCAACGGGCCTATGGCGAGATCGACTGGTGGAATCGCCAGGCTGGCAACCAGCAAATTCGTGCGCTCGTGCTCTACCGCTGGCCTAGTAACATTGACCGCTGGGGTATTGCAGGGAAGGGCGCGGTAATCGAAGATTTACGCCTTGCCTTGCAAAATGAGTACCGCTGGCGCGCCCCTGTTGTGAGCCCAACCCTATTCCATCAGGGCGATTTGTTAGAAACCCAAGATGTTGTTAACATTCGCCGTAGCCCAGGATATGTCGGGAAACCGGCGGATGACGTATTATTAGCCGCGCCACTCCAAAGCCGCTTACGGGTGCTCAGTGACAGCGCCAGGGTGACGGATGGTCTAACTTGGTGGAATGTACAAACGCAAGGCATCAACCCGACAATTACTGGTTGGGCAGCCCAAACAAGCCCAGCTGGCGTGTCTCTATTATTGATAACGAAGGAACCTACCATGCCTCCTGGAAATGCTAGCTTTGCCATTGGTGATCAAGTACGTGTTATCGCAACCGCGCGTCTACGGCGGACGCCAGGTATTACCAACAAGCCGGCGAATGATGTGATCACGCAGATCGCGGCGGATAGTCTGTATACCATCGCGGGCGGCCCGACGGCCGCTGATAATCTGACTTGGTGGCGCATCAAAGGCCCTACGATCGATGGCTGGATGGCGCAGGTGGCACCCGATGGTCAAGTTATTCTGACGAGTGCGAATCGCGCTGTGCCAGCGGCTAGTTTTCAGCTGGGTGATGCAGTCGCTACGTTGGATGTGGTGCGGCTGCGCACCACGCCGGGTTATGTCGGCAAACCAGCCAGTGACGTGGTTGCCAATATTGCCCTGGGTGCGCAGGGTAAGGTATTAGATGGCCCACGCAATGTCGATAATCTAATCTGGTGGCAGATCGAGACGAGCGCCAATGGTCGCGTTGTGCGAGGATGGATGGCCGAGGTTGGCTTGGATGGCGCGACCTTGCTGCAACGTGTTAATGCGCCTTCCCCTCCGCCTGCCCCAGCTTTGGCAAAGGGTGATCTTGTCGTAACGACCGATATTCTCCGTGTGCGTCGCTCACCGGGCTTTTCTAACAAACCGGCCGACGACGTTTTAGCCCAGTTTGAGGCACGTTTTACGCTGAACATTGTCGACGGCCCGCAAAATGCTGACAATCTGCCCTGGTGGCGGGTCGGCGGTATTACCTCAACGGTCGGTGAAGTGGTTGGCTGGGTGGCACAGATTTCACCCGACGGCCAAGTTTTGATCGCACCGGCGCCGAAGTTGCCGGGCACGAATATTCCCGATAAAGCAAGTGGCAGTTACCTGGGCGCGCCGTTCCAGGGTAAGTTTGGCATTGCCCAGCTATGGGGCGAGAATCCACAAACTTATCGGCAAATCACCTATGATGGCGTACCACTCAAAGGCCATAATGGCATCGATTTCTTGACGCCTGTCGGCACGCCATTGTTGGCCGTAGACGCGGGTGTTGTCACCGATGCCGTGCTCAATGATCCCACTGGCTTTGGTAATTATATTAAAATGACCCACAGCTGGGGTGAATCGATTTATGCGCATATGGACAGCTTAGGTGTGCAGCAGGGGCAATCGCTGCCGCGTGGCGCAGTGATTGGCCGCTCTGGCAGTACTGGTTTTGTCGATGGCCCGCATCTGCACTTTGCCATTCGGCTCAACCCCTATAGCCGCACGGATGGGTGGGGTGGTTTTTCCGATCCGTTACCCTATATGAACCCGAGTGATGTGCAGTTGCCAGGTTATGTGCAGGGCGTTGCGCCTCAAGCATCAGTGGCCCGGGGCGCCGTCCAAGCGCAGGTAACTTCGGCGCGAAGACCCGGCTATGCACCGGATCGCCCAGGCATACGGCGACCGTAAGCGGTTGCCTGCGAATTCTCGCCTGCTGAGAAAATCGTCGGTAAATCTTATTGTTAAATTTACTGCGCCGACAGCGTTTAGCCAGAACCTGGCTAAACGCTGTCGGCGCAGTTTTTGTGGCATCGGCTTTGTGATGCTACGCGTGGAATTCGCCTACACTAATTTGTTAGAATCTAGCCGAAAACGGGTGTCGTTCGATATAATTGTGGAATGCTTCCCCTGTTTTCCAAACTGTCGATATGAATTGAAATGGTAATTAAGTAGAATCGTGAGGTAAAGCGTCATGACCATCAAATTTAATGACCCGGCCATCAACTACTACGTCGAAGATGTTGAGATCGCTGTGCGTTTTTATGTCGAACATTTTGGTTTTGTCGAAACGTTTCGCACACCAGAACAAGGCAAACCGATCCATGTGGAGGTAACGCTTGGTCCGCTCATATTAGGGCTTGCCTCGCAAGCGGCTGGCCAGGGCATGCATGGCCTTCCGCTTGGTCCTGGTGGATTTCCGCGCGCCGAATTAGTCGTCTGGACGGATAACGTGGATGAAGCCTATGCCATGTTGATCGAGAAGGGCGTGCCCAGCGTCAGTGAACCCCACGATTTCCTTGCATCACTGCGTGCCGCCTGGGTCATGGATCCAGATGGGAACCCTGTGGAAATCGTTTCAAGAAGAGTTGTTGAAACCGAACGAACGGCGAACGATGTCTTCTAATAATGTGCCTAGTCATGTAACCGCTTGTTCACAGCCGCAGCGTGGGCCGTCAACCCTTCCACATCGGCTAGCACGGCTGCGGCGGGACCAATCGCCTGTAACGCTTGTTCGTTTAGGCCGATCACACTGACAATTTTCACAAAGTCATTTACATTGACTGGGCTGGCAAAGCGCGCCGTGCCTCCCGTGGGCATCACGTGACTGGGGCCAGCCACATAATCGCCCAATACTTCAAAACTGCGTTCACCCAGGAAGACCCCACCGGCATTTTGCACCGCGCCCAAATGTTGCCACGGGTCTTGGACCAGCAGACAGAGATGCTCGGGG
>JAPLGZ010000520.1 GCA_026389895.1 Chloroflexota bacterium
AGATCGCCATTGAAGGCCATGCCCGTTGGAATCTACCCGAGGCAGTTGAAATTGGGCGTGCGCTGGAAAAGTATGACATCTTGTGGCTGGAAGAGATTATCCCGCCCGACAATGTGGATGCCTATGTGCGGCTCAAAGAGGCGGTGAAGGTGCCGATCTGCGCCAGCGAACGGCTATTCACGCGCTTTGGTTTCCGCCAGTTGATCGAGAAAAACGCCGCCGATATTATCATGCCAGACATGGCGTGGACCGGTGGGATCACCGAGACACGCAAAATTTGTGCGCTGGCCGACACCTATTATTTGCCCGTCTGCACGCATGATTGTATTGGTCCGGTGGCGGCGTGGACTTCGGCGCACATGCTGCTGCACATCCCGAATGCGATGATCATGGAGACGGTGCGCGGCTATTATCTCGGCTGGTACGCCGACGTGATGACCGAACCGCTGCCCGTGGTCGATGGCATGTGTGCGCTGCCAGACCGACCGGGCCTGGGCACGGCGTTGCGCCCCGAAATTTTGAATCGGCCCGACGCCCATGTCGAGGTGTCGGACGAAAAACAGAAGCATGATGTGTCGAAGGCATAGGAGCCTCACCCCCAACCCCTCTCCTGAATCGAAGGGCTGAGTTCAGGAGAGGGGTTGGGGGTGAGGCAATTTTCAGGAGATCAACAATGACTGCACTCGTCCAAACAATTGCCGAAACCCAGGTCGCGCCAGGCACGGTAATGGCCTGGTGGCTGGGCGGCAATGGCTTCGTTTTCAAAACACCCGCTGGCACGCAAATTTATGTCGATCCCTATTTCACCAACAGCGCTTTGCCGATTTTTGGGATTGAGCGCGCCTTTCCGCCCCCGGTCCCGGTGGAAGAGGCACGTCCCGATCTGTTAATCGCCACGCACTGGCACGAAGATCATCTTGACCCCGAAGGCATTCCACTGGTGGCGCAGCACAGTCAAACCCGTTTTCTGGCGCCGCCTTCCTGTGTCTCGCGCATGTTAGGGTGGCGGGTGCCACGCGACCGGGTACATGGCCTCAAAGCGGGCGAGACTTATGAGTTCCGTGATGTAAAAATTACCGCAACCCCGGCGCGCCACCTTGCCGGCATCCCCGGTTGGGAAGTCGATGATGCCATCGGTCTGCTGCTCGACTTTGGCGGCTTGCGCGTCTATCACTGTGGCGACACCGAATATGATACACGGCTGCGCGCTTTGGGTTATGACCACGAACACCCCATTGATGTCTGTATGCTCGTGATCAACGGCGTGGGCGGCAACATGAACGCGCATGAGGCGGCGTTGCTGGCCTGGCACCTAAAAGCAAAGACGGTGATCCCGATGCACCACATCCTTTGGAAAGATTTCAACGGCGGCGAACAGGCCACGATGGATCCGCAACTTTTGGCCGATACCTATCAGCGGCTAGGTGGAACGGGTGAGGTTAAGTCGCTGGGCATTGGGGAAGGGATCAAGTTGACGCGCTAAGTTTGACCCGTGCATTGCCCTCACAACCGCTATCGCCTTGTCAACTATACGTAACATCCCTTGTATCGAGCTGCCAAGTTGGCGTGATAACCCGGCTGCTCGATTTAACGCGCAAGTGGCTATAATCAGCTGAGTCGTGATAGGCCAGCGGCTTATCTGCGCTCAAGCTATCAGGCTCAACTTGTCAACCCTTACCATTAAACCCTGTTTGACATCTATCTTGCTTCGGTATACGATATACAAGCTCCTCCCCGGTTACTATTTAAATTCAAGCTGAGGTAATGAATTATCTTAGCTTTCTACAAATAAATCTAAGGGTATAAGGACTTTAGCATGCCAGATACAACTTTAAATATTCTCATTTTCGGCGCGCATCCAGATGATCCCGATTTTTGCGCGGGTGGCACGGGGGCGCTGTATGCGCGTCAGGGTCATAAGGTCAAGATGGTCAGCCTGACCAATGGTGATGCCGGTCATCACGAACAAGGTGGTGCGCCGCTGGCCTGGCGGCGCCGTCTAGAAGCCGCCGCAGCTGGCGCAGCTTTGGGCGTTGAATATATCACGCTGGATGTGCATGATGGGGCGCTGTTGCCCAGTCTGGAAAACCGCAATATGGTGATCGCCATTATCCGCGAATTCCAGCCGGATCTGATCCTGGTACATCGCCCGAATGACTACCACCCGGATCATCGTTACGCGTCGCAACTGGTGCAAGATGCCTCGTATATGGTGACGGTGCCGAACGTGGTTTCGCATGTGCCACACTTGCGCACCATGCCGGTGATCGCCCACCTGTGGGATCATTTCCAAAAACCTTATCCCTTCCAGGCTGATGTTGTCGTGGCCATTGATGAAGTGATTGAGCAAAAATTCGACGCCCTACACTGTCACACATCACAGATGTATGAGTGGTTGCCATACAATGGCCGCTATCTGGAACAAGTGCCCACCGATCTGTCTGAGCGTCGCGCCTGGTTGCACGAGCATTACGATCACCGCTTGCGCCGCGCAGCAGATTTATATCGCGACAAGCTGGTCGCCATCTATGGGGCACAAAAAGGTAAGCAGATTCAATACGTCGAAGCGTTTGAAGCCTGTGAATATGGCACGCCGTTGACAGCCGAGAATCGGGACAGGCTATTTCCCTTCTTCGGGCGCTAAAAAATCACCCCACCCCAGCCCTCCCCAAACGAGGGAGGGAGCCGTTTGGTGGACAGAACGAGTGACTTCCTTTGCTCCTGATGGCGCTTTGCGCTCGCGTTGCGATCAGTCCCCCTCCCTTACCAGGGGAGCGGGAGCCCTTAGGGCGCGGGCGGGGTTTCTGCTCGTTACCCCACATGAATGCCGCCATGAATGAGAGAAGGCAAAGATGACCGTACAATCACAGCAAGAAATCCTCGCTTTGCAAGCGATTGGTCGGATTGTGGCGCTCACCCTGCAAGCGATGAGCGATGCGTTGGCTGAAGGCATGACGACCGCAGAACTTGATCAGATTGGCAGAAAAATGTTAGCCAGCTATGGGGCGCGCTCGGCGCCTGAGCTCTGCTACCAATTTCCCGGCGCCACCTGTATCAGTATCA
>JAPLGZ010000620.1 GCA_026389895.1 Chloroflexota bacterium
GCGACAAATTGGGGCTAGATGCCTGGGAAGTGATCGACGCGGCTGCGACCAAACCCTTTGGTTTTATGAAGTTTACCCCAGGTCCAGGGCTAGGCGGCCATTGTATCCCGATTGATCCACACTATCTTTCGTGGAAGTTGCGCACCTTGAAATACAATGCGCGTTTCATCGAACTCGCCAGTGAGATCAACACCGAAATGCCCCGTTATTGGGTCCAGAAGGTGCAGGATGTCTTGAACGATGCGGGCAAAGCAGTAAAGCATAGCCATATTTTGGTGCTTGGCGTGGCTTACAAAAAGAACGTGAGCGATATGCGCGAATCGCCGGCGCTGGATATTATTCATTTGCTTGAGGAAAAGGGCGCCCACGTGCTCTATCACGACCCGCATATTCCGGCCTTCCAACATGAGGGCATGGAGATGGTAGGGGTGCAAGATTTGGATACTGCCCTTAAGATGGCTGACTGTATTGTCATTGCGACCGATCATTCCGTGTACAACTGGGCGGATATTGTTAAGAAGGCTTCGTTGGTGGTGGACACGCGCCACGTGATCAACCCAAAGGCTTAAAACAGTAAGGTTTCTGAAAAGGCGTCGATTCTTAAAATGATCGGCTGACAGGTTCAGGAAGTCACGCCTAATGGGCAACCGCCCTTGGGCGCGGTGACTAGGGGTTCAGTGTCCGAGGCTAAGACGTTCGACGAAGCCTCGGACACGCTCTACTGCTATCCACGCGGCCCCGAGGGCGCGGCTTTAACCCTGTGCTAAAAGATGTCGGGTCACTAGAAATTTTACCTGTTTTATCAATTCGCTTACCCACAAGCTGCGCTTTTAGCCTTACAGAACTGGTTACAGGCGCGGATTCAGAATACACGGGTGTCTGCTGGACGATCCGCGTTTTTCTAGATCCGCGCCTGTCTCTTTAACCGCTGCTTACCAAATTCCTCCTGAGCAAAATTGTAACTGATAAAAATTGTAAAGATAATGTTAGCTTAGCGGCGAAGGATTTGGGGTAAAATAACGATTAATATAATAACAGAATATTAATTGCGTATTAATGGATAATTCTGCTTTGTTCCTTCCTGCTCAATGATTTTGGAGACTCATTTAAACTGTGTTTACTGTTGCCTTGATCGGCCCAGACGGCGCTGGTAAATCTACCATCGGCCAGCAACTAGAGCACCGGTTGCCCTTACCGGTAAAATATGTCTATATGGGGATCAACCTGGAATCCAGTAATCTGGTGCTGCCGACAACGCGTTTGCTGCTTGAGATCAAACGCGCGCGGGGCGAACGGCCAGATTGGACGGGTCCGCCTGATCCTTCACGCGTGAAACAATTGCCTAAGCATCCGCTCAAGCGCCTGGCCACCGAGGTAAAGGTGGGTTTGCGGATGACCAACCTGATTGCGGAAGAGTGGTTTCGACAAATCGTCGTTTGGAATTATCTGCGCCAGGGCAATATTGTCTTGTTTGATCGCCACTTTTTTGCTGATTATTATGCCCGTGACATTGTCAGCAATAGCGTTGATAAACCATTGGCCAGACGCTTCCATAGTTATATGTTGGCCCATTATTACCCAAAGCCAGACTTGATCATCATGCTTGACGCGCCCGCCGAGGTGTTATTTGCTCGCAAAGGGGAAGGCACGCCAGCCTTGCTCGAAAGTCGGCGTCAAGAGTATTTGCAATTACGCCAGGTGGTTAAACATTTTGCTACGGTGGATGCCACCCAGTCACAAGAAGAGGTCGTTCGGCAAGTGACGGCCCTGATCGAGAACTTTTATCAAGCCCAAACCAATCACAACGCGTGATGGTGATCTTCTATCAAAAACCGTGCGAGGAACTGGATGAGGATACTCTATATAACCCCTTTTTTGCAACATCCGAAGATGCAAAGCTCTTTCCGGCACTATTATTTTGTCCGTGATCTAGCCCGTCGCCATCGTATCACTTTGCTCACGCCGACAAAGTCCCCTGTCGTGCCGGAGGCTTTGCAAGAGATGCAAGGCTATACTGAGCGGCTGATGATCTTTGATGCCGTGCGTAAGGCCCCCCCCACCACCGAGGCCGAGACCAAGGCCCTGGCGAGTGTTGGGCGCAAGATGCAGGATAGCGACCGTTTGCAGGCTGCGGTGCAAGAGATGAAAAAAGCCTTTCTTGATCTGGTTGCGCGCGAAACCTTTGATGTGGTGATCTTTCATGGCAAAAGTGTCTTTCCGGTCATTGATGGCTGGGATAAATTGCCAATCGTGGTCGATTTTTGTGACGCAACTTCGATGCGTATCGCCGGGCGCATGGCCTATGCAAAGCCTGTTGAAAAACCTTTGCTCTATTTGCGCTATTTGCAAGCCCGGCAGACTGAAAAAGGTTTGCTTAAGAAATCACCCTATATTGCGTTTATTTCCTGTCGTGATCGCGAGGCGATTCTGGGCCCTACGAGCCGCGCCAAGATCATCCCGAACGCCGTTGACACCGAGTATTGGCGCCGCAAGACCAATGTGCGACAGCCCAACTGTATTATGTTGCATGGTGGGATGGATTACCGCCCCAATCATGACGCCGCGATGGTGCTGATCCAGAAGATTCTGCCCTTATTGCGGCCTGCCCTGCCAGATTTGGAAGTGCTGATTGTCGGACGCGACCCGTTGCCCGCGCTGATCAAGGCCGCCCAAAATAACCCAGGTGTGACGGTGACCGGCGGTGTTGACGATATTCGACCCTACTTGGAGCGCGCCACTGTCTATACGGCGCCGTTGCGGTTTGCTTCTGGTCAGCAGAACAAATTATTGGAGGCGCTGGCCATGGAAGTGCCCGTGGTCACCACGCCCGTGGCGTCCGCCGGCTTGCGGGTTGATGATGGCGTAGAGTCGCCGGTGGTGGTCGCCCAGACTGATCAACAATTCGCCGATGCGGTCATCGATCTGTTTAAACGGAAAGCCGAGCGCGACCGACTTTCCCTGGTAGGCCGTCAGTACATTGAGCATTATTTTACGGAAGCCCATAGCGTTGAAGTGTTAGAAGCGATGTGTGACGAAGCGATTAAGGCCTTTGCCAAGCAAGGTAAACCGGCCATAAAGCAGGCTGTTTGAAGTTGACGGTGAATGAAGCTCATCATCTGTGATGAGAAACGTGTTAAGGATATGCGTTAACCCGTTGCGGGAGCCCCGTGGGCGCGGTTTTCCATGATAGCTACCGACTAGTAGCGATTAACAAAATAAATCGATAAGGATGGCCACCGGTTAGAGAAGCCAGGGTATTTTAACCTCTGGCGGGCCGTACTTGTTTATATGGTTAATCACCATTATTCGGCAATGCGGATAGTTTGTAGTGGGGAAGGAAAGCCAA
>JAPLGZ010000531.1 GCA_026389895.1 Chloroflexota bacterium
TGCCGAAGAATCGACACAGATTACCCTGCTAGACGGGGAGACCATCCAACTCGACGCAACCTTTGCTTGCCCAGATTTCACCTTCACCTTGCAGTCGCCCACCTTTGGCGCAGACCACATTAACGGCGTTGAATTGGTACAGCAAGGGAGCGCCCAGGCCTTGGTCTGGGATGCGGCTAGCGACGGTCAGATGCCGTCCACTTCTTGGCGCCAGACGGAGGATCGCATCACAGTCTGTTTCGATTTGCGGCCCGGCACACAATCGCTCCGGCTGTGCAGATGAGTTGTACCTGGCACAATTTGCAACGCCTAACCTGCGACCACAAAGGGCGCCTCACCCCCAGCCCCTCTCCTGAACGGTAAAGCTGTTTCAGAAGAGGGGTGCGTTTCAGTAGAAGCGGGGGGTGAGGCTGCGTCGTCACACCGCTCAGAAAATAACCACCTACCAAAAGAATCGAGAAACTCATGCAACCTGTCAATCTGATCATCATTGGCGTGGGCAGCCGCGGAAGCAGCTTCTCCCAATTTGCGTTGGACCACCCTGACCTAGCCCGCGTGGTCGGCGTGGCCGATCCGCGTCCCTTTTATCGGCAGCGGGTGGCCGACCGCCATCAGATCCCGCCGGCCAATGTGGCCGAGGATTGGCGTCAGCTCGTGACCCGGCCCCGCTTTGCCGACGCCGTGATCATTGCCACGCCCGACCGCTACCATGCCGAGCCGGCCATCGCTTTTGCCGAAGCTGGCTATGCGATGCTCCTGGAAAAACCGATGGCCACCAACCCGACGGATTGCCGGCGCATCGTAGAGGCTGTGCAACGGAGCGGAATTCTCTTTGCGGTCTTCCACGACTTCCGCTATTTCAGTTACACCCAGCGCCTAAAGGAGATCATCGCGTCTGGCGCCATCGGGAAGGTCGTTGCCATCCAGCACACAGAACCGGTGGGATTCTGGCACTATGCGCACTCCTATGTACGCGGCAACTGGCGCAACGAAGCGGGATCTTCGTCTATGCTCCTGGCCAAGTCTTGCCACGACATCGACTGGTTGCGCTACATCCTCGATCAACCCTGTGTGCAGGTCTCCTCGTTTGGCTCATTGACCCACTTCAAGAAAAGCCAAAAGCCAGCCGCGGCCGGGGATGCCCTACGTTGCCTGGACTGTGCCTATGAGGCGGAGTGCCCCTACTCGGCCAAACGCTTTTATCAGGACCGCCTCCGGCAGGGTAAACACAGCTGGCCCTTGAACGTGATCACGCCAGTCTTCACCGAAGAGGCCGTCCTACAGGCGCTGGCCGAGGGACCTTATGGGCGCTGTGTTTATGAATGTGACAACGACGTGGTAGACCATCAGGTGGTAAATCTGCTCTATGCCGACGGGGCCACCGCCTCCTTCACCATGACTGGCCTCTCCGAATATGGCGACCGCCGGACGACGATCTTCGGGACGCGAGGGGAGCTACGCGGCGACTTAAGCAAGCTGGTGCTCTATGATTTCCTGAGTGGGGAAACCACGGTGATCGATACCATCCCGCTGGACGCTCCAGCGGGTGGCCACTGGGATGGCGACGTAAATACGTTGAAGGCATTCATGACCGCCGTGGGCACCGGGGACACCAGCTATATTCTCTCTGGCGCCGAAGAGACGCTAGAGACGCACTTGACTGTCTTTGCCGCTGAAGAGTCGCGGCGGGAAGGTCGCACAGTGGCGGTGACGCTGACTGCGCCATAAGGAGAGACGAGGATCACTTTTTGAACATCGCACAGTGATGATCCTGCCTTGTCGTTTAGCCTGGCTGCGCGGGTTGATCGGGCTGCGCAGCTGTGCTACCTCAGGTGCGTCGGAGCAGCCAGCCTAACAGCGCCAGACCGTTGAGCGCGCCGAGTAGACCATAGAGAATAAGCCAGCTCATTACCTCCAGCAATGTGCTGGCCAGTGACACACCCAGTGACACGCCACACGGCGATACTAACATCATCGTCCTCAAGAGCAGCCTTTCGTCTTATGAACAGAGAGAAAATTATGTCTAATCCAATTCGGGAACATTGGCGTATGCAACCTTATCAAAATATGCTCAAGCCACGTGAGAATGAAGTACTCATTACCCTGATGAGTGGCTCGACCACATATGCAGAAATTGCGCACGATATGGACATTAGTGTCAAAAGCGTACAGACATACCTGCTAAATATTCACGAGAAGTTGGGTGTCCGCAATATGGCCTCACTCGTGCTCTGGTGCGTCTGCAATGGGTATAAAGTAGAGCAAAAGTGCCGGGAATTATAAATGCCGCGCGATCATCGTCCGGCGTGATGGCCTAACAATTTTATAACGCCCACTCGTGCGAAAGAACCCCAATTCTGCCCACATGGGATATATCGGCGGGCTGACAACGGTGTTAGCCCGCCTCTTCTCACTTGACAAGCAGCACAGGGCAATCGGCCAAGACGCTCACCTTGTAGCTGATGGTTCCCCAGCCGTGGGTTGGTTCATTCAAATCAATTTTGTGGGAGTTCATCACGATCAGGTCGATGGCTTGTTCCTGGGCAAAGTGGGTGATCGCTTGAACGCGGCTGCCATAGATAATCTTTTGTTCCAGCTTCACCCCAGTCTCTCGCGTTTGGGCAGTTGCATGGGGAGTTGCGGTGTATGGGGCCAGCAATGCCTTCATCTTTTGCGCCGCCTGTTTTTCCAACTTTGAGTAAAAGGCGGTAGATTCTTCAACAGGCGTATCAAAGATAAGCTCGATCACATGCAATACGCTGACCGTACCCTGCCCCACCCTCGCCAGGTTGATCGCAATGTCTAGTGCGCGGCGATTCTTCTCGGTAAAGTCTACCGGTACCAAAATATGTTGAAACATCCGTTGACTCCTTTCTCTATCAGGATTTAGTGGATCCTGCTCACTAGATTTAGCTTCCACTCACAACTTAATGCATGTAATGCGGTTAACGCAGAGCCGCAGAGGCGCAGAGAACCTCCGCTTCGCTTGCGCCCATTTGTAAACTGATCGATGCGGTCTTGTATATATAGAGCGTGCCTCTTCACCTACTTGTTGCCCAGGGCGCGCACGTCAGCGGAACCAAACACGTTTTTGCTCACGGTTGGGTTACCATAATAGGCAACAACGCCCTTCCCGAAGATCTCAATATCAAGATGCTCACGCACCCAGAGCATCGCATCGCCCATGCCGTTGATCGTCACTTTGGTTGTTTGGCTGTC
>JAPLGZ010000868.1 GCA_026389895.1 Chloroflexota bacterium
TCCAAACGAGAACGCCCCTACCCATCTATGGAATCTATTTGGTTTATCTTATAAGGAGCCCCCCCTTACCAGAATTGGGGTTCCCTATTTTACATATGAATGGCGTGCCCTTCAACGGCATGCGCCGCTTCCATAATCACCTCGCTCAAGGTGGGGTGGGCGTGCACGGTGCGAGCAATTTCTGCCGGTGTGATCTCCATGTACTGCGCCAAGCTCAGTTCGGGTAACAATTCGGTGACCTCGGGCCCGACCATATGGGCGCCCAAGATTTCACCATATTTGGCGTCGGCGATGATCTTAATAAAGCCATCTTTTTCGTTGAGCGCCTGCGCTTTGCCATTGGGCATAAACGGGAATTTGCCCACTTTAATCTCGTAACCGGCGGCTTTGGCCTGCGCTTCCGTCATTCCCATACTCGCCACTTCGGGCTTGCAGTAGGTGCAACGTGGCATGAAGATATAGCGCTCTTGCGGAATCGGCACGGTGTCCACACCCGCAATGCTTTCGGCTGCGACCAGTGCCTGAGCGCTAGCCACATGCGCCAAGGCCAGTTTACCGGTGCAATCACCGATCGCATAAATGTTTTCTACATTGGTGCGCATGTTGGCATCGATCTCGACGAAGCCTGGCTTACTTAGCTTGACGCCAATTTTGTCCAGGCCCATGTTTTCGGTGTTTGGCGTAATCCCAATTGAGATCAACACCCGTTCCGCCTGGACGGTTTCAACTTTTTCGGTCTTCAAGTTCTTAATCGTGACAGTAACCCCGTTCTCGTCCACGGCAAAATTTTCTGTTCGTGAACTGGTGAAGAGGGTAAAGCCCTTTTTCTTGAAGGCTTTGGCCACTTCGGCGGCCACATCCGGCTCTTCCAGCGGCAACACCTGATCGAGCATCTCAATCACAGTGACTTCCGTGCCATAGGCTCGGTAGAAATCACCCAATTCCATGCCAATCGGGCCTGCGCCGACGATGATCAGCGATTTGGGCTTTTCTTGTAAGCGGATGGCATGGCGGTATTGCATGATGCGCTTGCCATCAACTTTGGCATTCGGCAGATCACGGGCTCGTGCACCGGTTGCAATGATAAATTTGTCGGCTGTCACCGTACGCGCCGCGATGCCTGGCTTAAATTCTGACGAACCAATTTGTAACGTATGGGCGTCAGTAAAGGTGCCTTGGCCTTCGATGACTTCGATCTTGTTTTTGCGCATGAGAAAGCCGACGCCTTTGGTCTGGCGATCGACAATGCCCAGGCTACGTGTGATAGCACTGCCAAAATCCACCTGCAAATTATCAAAGGTGAAGCCAAAATCGGCCGCATGTTTAAGCGTCTCTAAGACTTCGGCATTCTTCAGGAGTGATTTTTTTGGAATGCAACCCCAATTTAAGCAGACGCCACCCAGATTTTCACGCTCGACAATCGCTGTTTTTAAGCCCAACTGCGCTGCCCGGATCGCCGCGACATAGCCGCCAGGGCCACTACCGACCACGATCACATCATAATTATAATTTTGATTACTCATTTGAGTCCTTTCAATCTGCTTACGCAGTGCAATTTTATCGAACATCAATCAAGATAACGTAAAATTTCTACTGCGTGATTTGGGTTGGTTAACCCTTTTTAAATTTCAGAAATAGATTATAACCGAAAATTACGCTGCGATCTGTGAGCTTTAATTATCTTTCCAATTTTCCAACGTCACCTTCACCTGCGTCAAAAACTCATCGGCCTTGGCGCCATCTAAAACCCGGTGATCAAAACTGAAGCTAAGATAACACATCGGGCGTATCACCAGCGCGTCATCGGCGCTGGGCAAGAGTGATGGGCTGCTACTGCGCACCACGTGGCGCTTGACAATGGCACCAATCCCCAGAATGCCGGCTTGCGGCTGATTGATAATTGGTGTGCCGACTAAGCTGCCACTGACGCCGTGGTTGGTAATGCTAAAGGTGCCGCCTTTGCTGGCATCTGGCGCAAGTCTACCACTCCGCGCCTGTTGCGCTAATTCATTGACGGCCCGCGCCAGGCCTTGGAGATTCTTCTCATCGGCGTCACGGATCACCGGTACGATCAGACCTTCGGCCAGCGCCACGGCCACCCCGATATGAATGCGCCGATTCATAACAATGCCTTCTTCGCTAAACCGGCTGTTGACCTGTGGCACAGTGCGTAAGGCCGTGGCAACAGCAGCGACAAAATACGGGGTGTAAGTCAAATGAATGCCCTTAGCCGCCAAGACGCGTTTCTGGTGCTCGCGATGCTGCACGACGGCATTCATGTCAACTTCGAAGATCGTCGTTGCGTGGGGGCTCGTCTGCACGCTCTGCACCATGTGGTGGGCAATCGCTCGGCGCATGGCGGTTAGCGGTGTCAAAAGCTCGTCGTCCGTCACGGTGGCTCGCAACGGTGGCGCTTCGGTTATGGTTTGCAAAGGCATGGCGATGGGTAATGGCGGCTCTGGCGCCAGTGGCCGTTGCTGGATATAGGTTAGCACATCTTTTTTTGTCACCCGACCACTGGCGCCAGAGCCGGCTACTTGGGCCAGATCGATATTGTGCTCACTGGCAATCCGCGCCACCACAGGGCTGATAAACTCGCGTCCGCCCGGCTTTGGCTCTGCGGGAACCGTTGCTTGCGGCTGTCGCTGGGGCGACGCTGTTGGCACAGCAGACGCAGTGGGTGCCAATGGGGCGGGTCCAGGAATCACGGCCTGGGGCGCGCTACCGCCTGTCGCCGGCGCACCGTTCTGTTCTCCAGGTTGGCCTATGTGGGCCAACGTGCTGCCAACGCGCACTGTTTTGCCCTCTGGCGCGACAATTTCTAACAAGACCCCACTGACCGGCGCTGGAATTTCCGTGTCGATTTTATCGGTGGCAATTTCTAGCAATGGCTCAAACTTAGCCACCGAATCGCCGGGCGCTTTGAGCCAGCGCGTTACGGTGCCTTCGACAATACTTTCGCCCAGTTGGGGCATTTTAACAATAACTGTCATAACGTTTCCTACGATTGAGGCTGATGCTGTTGGGCCAGCAGTGTACGTTCGGCTAGGTTTGGTGCATCCATATCATTCGTCATATACATATATTGTTTGCCTGGCACCGTTGTAAAACCAGCATGCTCACCTTGCGGCGTCAACGAAACAATATTCATATATTGCGTCGGCTCGGTAAAAATATAATGTAAATCTTGCAAAGCTTCCATGCCGGCGGCGTGCAATGTCATCCCCATCTTTAGGTACAGGATTAAACTGCGCGCGGTGGAAACCCGAATTGCCAATTCGCCCATCCCTGTGCAGGCGACTGCGCCGTAGCGGTTGTCGCAATAGTTGCCAGCGCCGATAATCGGACTATCACCGACGCGTCCGGGATATTTCCAGGCGATGCCGCTGGTGCTGACCGCCGAGGCCAAATCGCCGTATTGATCACGCGCCAGAAAATTGACTGTTCCCAGTGTATCCACTTTGCCAGGTTTGAGCAACTTGTCTTGCAAGTGAACGGGGCGCGTTAGTTGGGTGGTCACCGTTCGCAACGCCTGGGTCGTGCCGGGCTCGATGTCGTTGGCCGTGAAGCGTTCGCGCCAGCGTTTTAGGGCCGCTTCGGTCAGTTGATTGGCCGGCCATTCATTTAACTCGGCGGCGAAACGTTCCGCGCCACGGCCCACCACCAGCACATGGGGCAACTCGCTCATCACGCGACGCGCCAGTGTAATCGGGTGGCCATAGCCATGCAGCGCAGCCACAGCGCCAGATTTCAAAGTGCGGCCATCCATAATGCTGGCATCTAGCTCGACTTCGCCGACGACATTGGGCAGGCCGCCATAACCGACGCTCTGATCCTCTGGATCGTCTTCGACAATGCGACAGGCGAGTTCAACCGCATCTAAAGCGCGGCCACCTTCGCGTAATAGCTGCATAGCTGCCGTCATGCCAGCGCGGCCATTTTCGCTGGATACCATCATGGGGGAACTCAGGGTTGGGGCTTGTGGATTGGTCATTAGATCCTATTTTCTGGGTGATTGGTGATTGGTCAGGGGTAAGTCGTGATTGACGGCTAGGAACTACAACTTACTCCTCACGCCTTAGCCTGCTTAAAAAGATTGCTGCGCCCAAGAGCGGATGCCCTTCGGCGCGCAACGGGTTGCCAGGTGGCCGTAATGGCTTTTAACCCGTTGCTCCTATCATGCCGCACGGCTTATACAACTGCTTACCATTTACTCTATAACAACCTGAAAATGTTCATTAAGCTCGGCTGGTAAAAAATGTTGCGCAGTTTTGGCCGCTAATTGTTGGCGTTTGGTCCGCACGTAATCGGAAATATGGTCGCCATAGCGCTCGATACAGCACGTCAGACAATCAGTTGCCTGGATGACGCCGCGACAATCAGGCGCGCCACACTGACAAGCAAAAGGTTGCATCACATCGCTACAAAAGGTGGCGTAATCCATCGTAATTTGTTCGCCGCGCGCAATGGGCCGGCGCGCCACCATGTCCAAGCCCTCTAGCCAGGCATTCGGATCACACGAATGATTGATCGGCTTCCAGTCACCGGGTTTATCGCTCCACGTCGCCCAAATCTCCTCAGTAATCGGATAGGCATACTGGGCGAACCACCCTTGCTTGGTGGCACCCCAATGGTTGCGCACATGGGTTTTGCTCACCAAATAGTGGGCTTTTTCCTCATAGGCCACGATCACTTCGCCGGCTGCAATCTCTTCCATAGCCACCATACCAAAACCGCTTTGGGGGTGTAAATAGACCTTCCATTTCGGTGTCTGCTTGCGTTTGCGATTCAGGGCCGCCTGCATAATTTTATCGACAAAATCTTTGTGGCCACCTGCCTGTTGTAATAAGATAAAATCCGCGCTGCCTGCTTCGCGCGTTGGATAAAAAATGCTACAATTGGGGTTGATCTCCAGCATAAACAATTCGCCCTGTGCGTTCATCCGAATATCACAGCGACCATACCCATTGCCGTTCAGCCCGACAAAAAGTTTTTTTGACATTTCCTGTAAACGCGTGCTCAGGACTGGGTCAGTGCAAGGGACACAGGTCATCCCTTGATAATCGATCCATTTGAGATCAAAATGTTTAAATGATTCACCCGCTGGGAAACAAAATTCCACAGGCATGTAGGCGATTGGATTCTGTTCATCATCTGGATTTTCGACCACCAATACCGTAAATTCGCGACCTTCAATAAATTCTTCGATCAGCGCACCGCCAAATTGTTCAATCGTGATCGATGTCTGGTGATAAAGTTGTTCGAGCGTTTCCACGCGCGATGCACGGGTCAGGCCAATACTGTTGTAGCTGTTCGGGTGTTTTACAATTAATGGGAAGCGCAGATGTTGGGTGGTTATTTCCAACTTACCGGTGTCCATCACAAAAATATAAGCGGGGGTCTCAATATCCCAGTAGTGACAGACAAATTTCATCATTTCGCGCGTCGGTTCATAAAATTCGGCGCCGGCGCCCGTAAAGGCTGCCCCGTACCGTTCCAATGCCTGTACAACTTCGATGCCCGGCCGGTCTTCATCCCAAGCACCGTCACATAAATTGATGAAGAGATCAAACCCTTGGCGCACCAGATCGCGCACCTGCCGGACGGCCGTTGTTTTGCGGATCAAATGTTGTTCACAGTGATGCCCTGGAAGATAGGGGGTTGGATCCGGTAAGGGATCAAAATCCTTGGTCGGTGCGTCCGACTCTTCATACGAACCATTTAAAATGCAGATGTTCATGATACGAAAGCATTCCTTTTGCGAAAGAATAGATAGATGGCACTTGACTCGTGATCAGTGATGAGTGAACAATGTCATTTGATCTCACTCATCACTTGTCACTCATCACTTGTCACTCATCACGGAAAAACTGGCTAATTACTGCTTGTATCTTCGCGTCCAGGGGCGACCACGGCGCATCTGGCAGCTTATTCACCGTGATAAAATCTTGCGCCATAAAAACATTATAGATCTGGCCTAAGTCAAATAATTGCCTGGCCAGGGGATGGGCGCTGGCCGCTTCTGCGCTGGCAAAGTTGAGTGGCTGCGCAAATTTTTTCTCTGGCAAAACAAACTTTAACGCATTTGGATTGGGGGTTTTCTGAACTTGAATGAGCAAGATTTTATTTTCCACCGGCTGCTCGAATATCTGACACAAGAGTTGTCTATAGTATAACAACGAGTGCGTAGCCCATCAAGAATGTGATGGAATAATGAACTGTTATGCGTGTATTTCCAGCAGCACTTTTCTCTGGCGATAGGTTGGGGCCGAATAAACGCCGATTCCATTGCTCCTGGTGTCGTCGTCCGCTCTCTGCGCGCGAATAAACGATTATTCAGCGTTACTTAATTATACTGAATCTCGTCTGTAATGATAATAACTGGATAATCCAGGCCCATTTTGCCTATAGCCAATTCATTGAGAAAAATTTATTGATATAAGGAGCAAACAGATGCGAAACCAGCAAATTGATGTTTGGGAAAAGCGATGGCATGCACTCAATCGAATTCTACAGAACAATCAGACAGGGGGTGATGAGAACTTAGCGCCGCGCCAAGAAACATTAAAAAGCCTCCGTAAATGTTTACAAGTCTTTGGTGGCAGCCACTATGACTTTTTTAAGAGTGGCTTTGAAGGCGACGAAGGCATCTATCTAGAGCCTTCACCACGGTATCCCCAAGAATATGTGTTGAGTATAATCCTCGACCAAATTTCATTTGATCTAGATGTCATGGCCCGCGCCGAACATTTCCGCATGCCAACTGCCTTGCCAGAAATGCGCACGACGCTTAACAAGGCCGACATTTTGGCCTACGCCGCGCTGGAACCTGCCATCAAAGCGAACCTGTTGCCCGATATGACGGTGGTTACCTATTTTCAAAAATCGGTGACTGTGCGCATTCTGCCCTATGCACCTGTGGCGCTGATTGGCATTCCCTTTAGCACGATCGATAGCCCACGTGATCTGCTGGCCATTCCGCATGAAGTTGGTCATTATGTCTATCGCCACGGTATTTTTCAGCAATGCCAACACACGGGAAGCCGCTTTGAAGCCGTGCTGAGCAATGAGTTGGCGGGGCGACCCCAGTGGCTTTTGAACTGGCTAGAAGAGATTTTTGCCGATGTCTATGGTTGTTTGGTGGCGGGCCCGCTCATTGCGCTCAGCTTCCAAGATTTGCAGGCCGCGTTGCCCTTGTCCGAATTTATTGGTGAGGATGGCGAACATCCGACACCGGCCTTGCGTCCCAATATCTATCATCGTGTGCTCGAGCACAGCGGGCTTTGTCCCGCTATGACCCAGGCGTTGGAGACCCGCTGGGCAAAGTACCTGGCCACACGGCCTGGGCTGACTGGCTTGCAATTCGCAGGCGCTGGGGTGGCTGGTCAGGCGCTTAACGTGGATCTGGTTAACACCGAGATCACATCTGTAATCAACAAACTTATGGATCAGCACCTGAAGCTTCTGCTAGATGCCGCTCGCACCAATTATAAAAACCAGGATGCGTTATGGGCTTGGCATGATGTACCAAACGGGGAAGCTGTTGATGGGCTCTATGCGCGCTTCGCACAGCAGGTCGAGCACATGCCAAGTAAGCTGGTGAAGTATGTCCCTGAATTAATCTTATCGAATGAGAAAGAAATGTATTTAACCGCCCTTAAAGCGGACAAAGAGAGCAAACCTGTTGTACGCAAAGTGGGTGAAACGGGGCTCTGGATCGATGCGCTCAAAGCCAAAAAGGGGAGTGGTCAGCCACTTACAATGCCGGCGGAGATTTGGACGGCGTTGTTGAATAGTAATGGCTGGGCCACTGAAGGGCCGGGTGGCGGAAACGCACACGGCGGGTAAATTCTACGATAGTTACGGGCCGAGAGAATTGCGCTCTCGGTCCACACTAGCCTTCTAGCTGTTTTAGCAGTTGACATAATTGCTCGGTTTCAGGATGGGCTTGTGGTTGGGCAATTGCCAATGCTTCCTGCCAAACGACACGCGCTGGCTCATAGTTGCCTAGTTTTAAGTAAAAAGTGCCTAGATCGCGTAGCGGATAGACTAAGTTGAAACTGTCTTTCAATTCTCGTAACAGGTCGGCGCTATTCAAGCCAACTGTTATGGCACTTTCAAGATGATTGCTTTTCGCATAAATTTTACTTAATTCATACAGCGTCAAGGCTTGGAAGAGTCTATTGCCAATCAAGCGGCATAACTCAATGGCTTTTTCGGCATAAGTTTGTGCAAGCTCAAATTGCTCATGGAGGCGGGCCAGAATTGTCAAAATATAGTAAGTGGCTGCCATTTCACCGCGATCTTGAAGCTCTTCGCATAGACTTAGCGCTTTGCGGCAGTACTCGTGGGCCTGCTCGTGTGTTTTTTGCTCTAAGGCAATATCTGCGAGTAAACGTAATGTCGGTAATGAGCCTGCTTTATCACCTATCTGCTCCTGTTGGCTTAATATATCTTCGCATAATAGTTTCGCTTTGTTAAAGTCCCCACGCCGATAAAACAAGAATGCTTCTTGGTACATTACTGCCGCTAGACCCATCCGGTCACCGAGTTGTTCGCGTAAACGTTGGCTGGCTACGAGCAATTGCTCGGCTATATCGTAATTCGCTTGCTCAAGACTAATTCTTGCCAGATAGTAATTAATACTTGCAATTCCTGCCGTATGGTCTAGTTTTTCATAAATGCGGATTCCCTCGGCTAATAACACATTTGCCTCAGCATGATCATTTTGTTCAATACAAGCCTGGCCCCATTTTAGCAAACAAGTGGCTAATGCTTCTTCATTGGCTAGCGCAAGCGCCGCATCTCTTACCCAAGCATAGGCACGTCGAGCTTGAGCATATCGAGCACGCACAAACCAAGCTTCCGTTAATGTATCGGCATAATCGAGCACCAACGGCCATGCTTGAAGCGTATGGGCCGTGCGCATACCCTCCATCATATTCTCCCACTCTGGGCGCAGGGCTGCGTAATTCGTACGATGCTGATCGGCAAATGTCTGATAATAGAGCGCTAGGCTCGTTTTGGCCTCGACATTATCGCCCAATTGCTCATAGGCAAAGTCCGCCAACAGAGGATGCTGCCGGTAACGATCCGCTTCGTCTTCGCTAAGCAGTGAAAGCGCAGTCAGGGCAAAAAGGCGATCTTCGGCCGTGTATTTGTCCACCCCAGCGATGTAGGCGAGCGCCGGCGCGGTAAAAGAACGGCCCTCAAAGAGACCAAGCAGCGCAAAAATATGGCGCAATTGCGTATCTAACGAGTCCCAACTGACTGTAAACGAGGTGCGCACCGCCCGGTCGCTGATCGAGAGATCGAGCCTTTCCTGGACATTGCGCAGCCGTTCTGCCATATCCCCCAGCCGCCGGCGTGGCCGCGAGGCCAGCCGTTGCGCTGTAATTTCAACGGCCAGCGGTAGATTTTGGAGTAAGGTGCAGATTTCCTGTGCCGACGCAGGTTCAGCGGCTACGCGCGCTTCGCCCAAGATGCGGGTCAATAAGAGATAGCCTTCGGCGGGCGTCAACTCTTTTAAGACATGGGGGTGGGCATTGAGGGCAACGGCCACATCCTGATCGCGCGTCGTGATCAGGGTTGCGCACTGCGCGCCGCCAAGCAAAAGTGGGCGCGTGCGGGCTACGCTGCGCACATCGTCCAGCACGATCAAGGTCTGTTTATCGGCCAATACGCTGCGCAGTGCCGCTGCCCGATTTTCTACATCCGACAGTGTGCTGAAATCGTAGCCATAGGCGCGCGCCCAGTTGCCCAAAATATCGAGTGGCTCGCTGCTCGCAACATGCGCCCATAGGACGCCATCAGGAAATTCGTGGCGCAAGGCATGTGCAAAATGGATGGCCAAGGTGCTCTTGCCTAAACCACCCATGCCAACCAGGGCATAGGCCTGTGCGCCGTCGGGTTGGGCCAGCCACTCCTGTAACGCTTGCAACTCTTTTTCGCGTCCGACGAAATGTAATAGACTTTGTGGCGCTTGAAAAGGTGGGGCAAGCGGTAGTGACGGGGCAGCAAAGGCGAGTGTCGAACTTCCCTCGGCCTCTGGGCCAATTTCACCGGATAAAATTTGGTCATATAACTCATTGGTTTCATCGGAAGGCGGCACACCAAATTCATCTTCAAGCGTCTGGCAACAGAGTTCGTATTGTGCGAGCGCTGCCGCCCGTTGTCCGCTGCGTGCCAATAAGTGCATTTTGACCTGATGGGCCTCTTCCAGCCATCCAGCGCGCCCCAACAACCGATCCACAAAATCAATCCCGGCACTATAGCGCTTTTCTTGCAAGCAACGCACCCCCAGGCGCAAAATTGCCCGTTGGATGGCCTGACGTAGGCGCTCGCGTTCATTTTCCATCCACTCTTCAAAGAGCGGTGCATCGCGCAGATGAAAATCTTCCAGGAAATCTCCCTGGTAGAGAGCAACGGCCTCCTGCAATTCTTGGAAAGTAGGTTCAGGTTGGCGCAATCGGGCTTCAAAGTGGGCCACATCCAGCGTATAGCTCGCTTTGACATTAAAGGCTAAGGCATCTCGTTCGATAATAAGATAGGGCTCAAACAGTCCTTTTAGACGCGCTAGTTCGACGCGCAAATTGCGGCGCGCTGCCTCTTCGGGTAGATCGCTCCAGAGCAGCGCGGCCAAGGATTGGCGTGAGTGGGATCGTTCCGTTGCCGCTAAATAATAGATCAGCGCCAGGGCTTTGTTGGCGTTAATCTCTGCATTATGCTGATCAAGTTTGATCTGCGGGCGGCCGAGCAGGGTTATTTCTAGCATAGCCATCCTGGCTTGATAACCGGTATTCTTGATCACAGACCACCCAACGTTGATTGATCATTGCTTTCAACGATCAATCAACGTTGGGTGGTTATACTGAAAACAAGCAATGTGAAAAATATGGTTGATAAGAATTGTCTCATTATTATAAAACAATTGAAAAAAAAAGCTAGTGAAGCTTACGATAAAGCAGTCGCCGCAGCCAAAATCTAATTTGTACGAATTCTATAAAAATTATCTAAAGGATGTCATCATGAATAAACTTTCAAGTCCATCGCTCTCTTGGAAACGGCCACGCTCAATGGATGGGCTGATCGGCCAATATGAAGTGGAGCAGCGCCAAATTTTCAAAAGCAGCGGTAACGCGTTGCTAGGGGGGTATCAACAACTTATGCCACAATCTGCCTGGGGTCGACAAGCGCCCAGCCTGGCGCACATACCATTGCCCGTAAACATTGCGCAAATGGGTGAAAATGTTGAGCCGCTTGAACATGTCTATGAATGTGTTTCGATTAAGCAACGTGGCCGCCAAGTGATCACCGCCGTGGGCACCACTGACCATCGACTAAAACTTTTGAGTTGGCGCGTCAATGCCGATGGCGCAGTCGTGCCGACTGGCGTGAGTAGCCCCCAAGCGGGCCGTGCGGCGCAGATCGCCATTGCGCGGGCGCGTAAATTTGTCACGGCCTTTCGCACCGCTACCCGGCAATTGCAATTAGTCAGCTGGGATGTGAGCAACACCGGGGCCATCTATCGGGCGGGCGCGAGTAGCGTCTCTCCCGCGAAAGGCATCGGGGCCGCCAGTGACACCGTTGATAAAGTGAAACTAATTGCATTGAACGACACGCTCCTGGTGACCACCTGTACAACACCGAGCGGCCAGATCAAGTTGAGCAGTTGGCGTCTCAATGAAGATGACTCGTTCACCTGCCTCTCTGATTACACTGCTCTCTCTGATTACACTGCAATGGGCGATCTGGCGCGCGAAATAGTGCCGATAGTTTTACCAGCCACTTCCACAGGCGCCCGCCTCGCAACCGCCCTGCGAACACGCAGTGGTCAACTAAAACTGCAACTTTGGCAGGTGGCAACGACTGGAGAAATTAGTTGCGGCGCAGTCGAGATTGCTGAGGAAAAAATCAGCCGGTTTGATGCCGTGGCCGATGCGGATGGCCGGCTGATTACGGCTGTCCGCACCCTGGGGGGACGTCTGAAATTGATCGCTTGGCACTGTGCCGCCGATGGACAAATCATCCAACGGCTCTTTGATAGCGGCGTGCGTGGTGAACGTATTCGCAAGCATACCTTGATGCGCCATGCCAGCCAGATGGTGACGGCGGTGCAACTGACAACTGGCCAGTGTAAACTGATTGCCTGGACAATCTCCGCTGCGCGGTCAATTGCCAAGATTGGCGAAAGCCCTGTACAAAGTGTTGGCAGTGTCCCGATTGGTTTATGTCAAGAGGCTTTAGATGGCAATGCCCCCTTGTTAACCAGCGGATTAACGGCGGATGGCGCCATAAAATTAATGACTTGGCGGACGTGATAGGCATTATCAGGGCGTTTTGGGATCAAAATTGCCTGATAAGTGCTGCTCATCTACCGTGGGATCAACGTTGGATCAACGAATTATGCTTATACTGAAAAAGACCCGCTGCACCGTTCGCTATGACAAGAAGATTGCACTTATTCTTTGCAATTTAGCTGTATGACCAAAAACGCCCACCTTGTTGCTGCAACAAGTGGTGGGTGGCGTTAAGCGCCTACCAAGCGCATTCGACAGGGATAAGGGGAAAACAAACCATGATTTTGATCGTTTCTTCCGAGCAGGATGAGCATACACAAGCTGTCTTACGTTGCCTCAAAAAGATGCGCAAACCAGCCACATTGTTGGATTTAGCCCATTTTCCTCAACAGTCGCAATTAGCCATGAATTTTGGTGCCCGCGATGGCTGCCAAGAGAGTATATTATCAAATTACGAAGGGGATCTCTGTTTCTCGGCCTGTCGCGCCGTTTGGTGGCGCCGGCCGCGACCCTTTTTGTTGCACCCAGAAATGACTGACAAGACTTCGCGCACCTTTGCCTATACCGAATGTATGGCGGCCATTTCGGGGCTATGGTTGGCGCTCGATGCCTTTTGGGTGAACCACCCTATGCGCGAGGAAGAAGCATTGCGCAAGGCCTACCAGCTAAAGGTGGCCCAGCAGGTTGGTTTAAATATTCCGCATACCTTGATCACCAATAACCCAAACCGCGCCCGCGCCTTCGTCTATCGTCACGGCTTCGACCGCACTGTCTATAAATCGTTTTCAGCGGGGGAACAGTCTTGGCACGAGACCACACTTGCTCAGACAGAGACCGGCATGCAACTGGACAAGGTCTGTTACGCGCCTGTAATCTTTCAGGAACGCATTCCAACGCAGGTGGACTTACGGGTGGTGGTGATTTCTGGAACGATGTTTCCCATCGCCATTGGGGCGCATGAGCACGAGCAGACGGTAGAACATCGCATGACGGTGGGGCGATTGCGTGGCGCGTCTTTTGAACTGCCGGCCACGATTATTGAACGCATCCATTTGTTGATGCAACGGTTAGGTTTGGTCTACGGCGTCGTCGATCTGCGACTGACGCCGGATGGGCAGTATATCTTCCAAGACATCAACCCGTCTGGTTCTTGGCTATGGCTGGAAGAATGTACAAACCTACCGATGACACAGACCTTCGCCTCGTTCCTGGCTAGCCAGGATGAGCAGAAAAGTAGCGCTAGCTAATCGAACCATTCAATAAACTTTGTACAATTGAGAAGCAGGCACGCCGCGGGGCTAGTCAAATAGACCGCGGCGTGCCTGCGGGCCTATGCTCAATATTACGTGGCGCGATTAGCTAGCGGGGATACGCAGCTTCGTAAATCGCCGGTAGTATAGCTGGATTATCGAACTTTCAAGCGGATCTTATGCGCTCCGATGAATTAGTTGTTGCATGGCCGCGAAAGGAGTATAGATGAGTTTAAAGAAACCAATAATGGGTCGCCAGAATGAGTTGAGATTGCGCATCGGTGAACGTGCCACCAGGACTGTGCCCACGAGGATGAGGACTGAGATGCCAAATTGCATGAATTCGCCAATGTGAATGTCCGTAAATTCTTTGATCAGCAATTCAGCCCCAATGGCGAGAACCAGCAGATAAGCGCCGGTCTGCAAAGCGGGCTCCCAACTGACCAGCCGAGCGAAAGCGCTGGCCGCAAAACGCATCGCCAGGATGCCCAAAGCAACGCCTGCAACCACAATCCAAAAGAGCGTAGAAAGCGCCACCGCTGCCACCACGTTATCGATGCTAAAGGCAAGGTCGGCCAGTTCAATGGAAAGCACAGTAGTCCAAAAGCTTGAATGGTAGACAATTTTTACTTTGTCATGCGCGGGTTCCTGATCGTCATCCAAATTGGCAATATGCCCAATCGCTAAATAGACCAGATAAGCGGCGCCAAGAATCCTTAACCAGGGGTTATTAATGATAAAGGTGGCGGCAAAGAGCATCGCCGTCCGGCCCAGATAAGCGCCCAGCAAGCCCACCTTCAACGCCGCCTCACGCTGCATCCCCAACATGCCATTAACGGCCCTGCCCAGCCATTGTAAGGAGTGTGGCCAAGGCACAGGTTGATTGGTGGGCAACGGTGCAGCCATCGCACCTAGAACAGCTGCATTGTCAATGGATAAGATGCTCTCCAAAAAGACCAGTTGGACAATAATCGTAATTATCGAAAGATCGAACATCGAATACCCCTATTCTATCATGCTGTTTGCGCCTTTCAAGGCGGATTGGCAGCCCATGCTGTTGTGATATAAATATAGACCAATTGCGTCAGAATGAACGTAGCAATTGGTTTGTCTTTTGTCTCAGGTTGGCTATCGGCTTTCCATAGAATCAGCGCAAGCAGCGGCGGTCCCAATCTATATTTTCGTCCGGGAGGAGAGGGAAAATATTCTTGAAGAGATGCTAAGTATACCAGCTTCCCAACCATTGATCAAACACTCAAAGAAAACAAGCTGTAAGCTGGCGATAGCCGCGTGCCTCCGACCTTTCAACTCATTGTATACCTGTCAACTTTGTGGTCCGTGCCCTTGGGTCCAATTGTGCTCAACCCTGCTCGATCTGGTCTCCATCTAACGTTTAAGCGGCCCATACACCCCATTGAGCCCCAAATCGCTCCATTCTGCTGCTTTGTTGACATCCCTCCATTTTTCTCATTTGACAGAGTAAGCGCTTATGGTTTTTAATAGATGCGAAGAATATCTGCTCCCAATTCCCAATTGTAATATCAGCATGTTGATTGCAATCAGATATCTTTCTCCACAATAAGCTGAGCGGTATATCATCCATTGGATAAATTTGTAAATTTCTTCGCGTGCAGAGAAATTTGAGATTTACACACGGTGAGAATATCGTCATCGGCGATAACCTGGCATAGACCAAGGAGAGATGATGAATGTAGGTGCTTTGGCGCGGCGGCTCGGCCTTTTTGTCGTTGTGATCTGGGCCGCTGCCTCGTTTAACTTTATTGTCCCGCGTCTGGCGCCCGGTCGCGACCCGATTCAGCAACGTTTGGGCCAAATGGCGGCCCAAGGTGGTTATCAACAACAGGGCATTGATGCGATGGTCAAGGCCTATCAGGCGCGCTTTGGCCTGGATCAGCCGCTCTGGAAACAGTATCTGTCCTATCTGGGCGATATTGCTCGGCTCGATTTTGGCACGTCGATTGCGCTCTTTCCGACCAAGGTCAGCGATCTGATTATCCATGCGCTGCCCTGGACGATTGGCCTGCTCCTCATGTCCACTTTGCTGGCGTTTACGATTGGGACCTTGCTAGGTGCCTTGATGGCCTGGCCGCGCTCGCCGCGGCTTTTTCAATACCTGGTCGCCCCGCTCATGACCCTCTCTGCCGTGCCGTACTATTTGCTGGGGCTAATTCTGGTCTATGTCTTTGGCGTCATAGTCAAGGTCTTTCCGATTTCGGGCGGTTATTCGACTGGCGCCGTCCCCAATCTGTCGATGGCCTTTGCCTGGGATATTGTCAAACATTCGATCTTACCGGCGCTCTCGATTGTGCTGGCCGGCGTAGGATTTTGGGCAATGGGCATGCGGGCAATGATGGTGACGGTGGAAGGTGAAGGTTACATGTTGCTGGCCGACGCACATGGGTTGAAGCCACGGACGATCTTCTTCCAATATGGCATGCGCAACGCAATTTTACCCCAGTTCACCGCCCTGGCGCTCTCCTTGGGCTATATTGTCTCTGGCTCGATTTTGGTGGAAGTGATCTTCACCTATCCTGGGATTGGCTCGGTGCTCTATCGCGCCATATCTGGCGCCGATTTCTTTGTCATTTATGGGGTCGTCTTCATGATTGTGGTCGCCATCGGTTTGGCAACTTTGCTGATCGATCTGGTCTACCCGCTGCTGGACCCCCGGATCACCTACGAACGAACGTAGAAACTGTAGTTCCCCAACAGAGTTTGATCCCACGCCACCAACAGCAGTGGTGGGACAAAATTTTGTTGGGCATCGGTATTGGTGAAAGGAGTTCAGATGGCATCGTTGTCGGCCTTTTGGCGTTATGGCCGCCGCAACCCTAAATTGCTGGGAGGGTTGCTCTTGATTTTGGTGATTGTACTGATTGGATTGGTCGGGCGTTTCTTTGTCAACCTGGACGATGCCCGCCCAATTTCGGCGATGCCAGAGATGTCACCCACCTGGGAGCATCCCTTTGGCACTGATGGGGTGGGCCGTGATCTGTTTACGGTGATGGTGGCTGCGATTCCTTTGGCCTTGGAAGTTGGCCTGCTAGCCGGCGCCGTGGGCCTGGGTATTGGCACCATACTTGGCTTTATTGCAGGGTATAAAGGGGGCATGGCGGATAACATTATTCGCGGTGTGGTCGATACCCTACTAACCGTACCTGGCCTGGTGGTGCTGATCACGATTACGGCGTCGATCAAAAGCGTGCTCAGCGTCGAAGTGATGGCGTTGGTCGTCGCTTCCTTGGCGTGGATGTGGCCGACGCGCACGATCCGCTCGCAAGTATTAACGATGCGGGAGCGCGCGTATGTCAAAATGGCCAAATTGAACGGCCTAAGCACGATGGAGATTATCTGGCAAGAACTCCTGCCTAACTTGCTGCCCTATCTGGGCGCCAGCTATGTGGGCGCGGTCTCTTCCGCTATTTTGGCCTCGATTGGGCTGGAAGCGTTGGGGCTTGGCCCGCAAAATGAGCCAACTATTGGCATGACAATCTACTGGGCGATTGCCAATACCTCGTTGATCCGCGGCATCTGGTGGTGGTGGTTGCCGCCGATCCTCTTTGTGATTATGTTGTTCATTGGATTATTTATGATTTCTGCTGGTTTAGATGAAGTGGCAAACCCCCGTTTGCGGAGGACTGTGTGAGCGAAGAAATTTTGCAAGTCCACAATTTACGGGTTGAATATTACACCTCAAAGGGCACGCTGCCCGCCGTGAATAATGTTGACTTTAGCCTGCGCGCCGGCGAACGCTTTGGGTTGGTCGGAGAATCGGGCAGCGGCAAGTCGACCTTGATCTTAGCCATTCTGCGGCTGATCCAACTGCCTGGCCGCATTGCCGCGGGCGAAATTCTGTTAGACGGGGTTGATCTGGCCAAACTCTCGCTGGACGAGATGCGGCGCAAACGCCTGGCCGAGATCGCGCTCATTCCGCAAGGCGCGATGGACTCATTGAACCCGGTCGTACGGATCAGAGACCAGTTTAAGTTGATTATGCGCGCCCACGACGACAGCCTCAGCAAAGCAGCGATCACCGAACGGATTGCCGAATTGTTAAAGTGGGTAGGCTTGGATAATCATGTCGCCGATCTCTATCCCCACGAACTAAGCGGCGGGATGAAGCAGCGGGTCTGCATTGCGATGGCGATTGCCCTGCGTCCGAAAGTGATTCTGGCTGATGAGCCCACCAGCGCGCTAGATGTGATCGTCCAGCGCCGCGTCATGGAAACGCTGGCCAATGTGCAAGAGCGGCTAGGGGCCACTGTGTTGCTGGTCGGGCACGACATGGGGTTGATGGCCCAGTTTGTGGACCGATTGGGCGTGATGTATGGTGGCAAGCTGGTCGAAGTGGGGCCGGTGCGTGAGCTTTTTAAGGATCCGCTGCACCCTTACACGCAGTTGCTGATCCAAAGTTTGCCTTCCCTGGAGATTCAGAGCGAATTTCAAGGCGTTCCAGGTCTGCCTTTTTCCTTAACCGACCCACCCTCTGGCTGCCAATTTCACCCGCGTTGCCCGCGCAAGATGGATCACTGTTCAGTCCTCGCGCCTCAGTTACAAGAGGTGCGCCCGGGGCACTGGGTATCGTGTCATCTGTATTGAAATTATGTAATGCCTACCTCACCCCGCCTTCCTGCCAACTTGGAGAGAGGGTGAGGTAAGTAGCTACTTGAAATTACATGACTCGATTTTATAAAATCAAGTCATGCCCTACAAGGATTCTCAATGGCAATCTTGCTCGAAACCCGTAATGTGCGCAAAGTTTATACGAGTGGTGGCGGCCTGTTTAAAGCCAAGACGGAAACGGTGGCCTTGGACAATTTTTCGCTGGCAGTGGAAGAC
>JAPLGZ010000423.1 GCA_026389895.1 Chloroflexota bacterium
GAAATTGCGATTGAAGAAGGCGCAACCATCGTGCGGGTCGGTTCAGCCATTTTCGGTGAAAGAGACTACGCGTAAAAGATCACGGGTAAAGAGACCATGTTAAACGAGCGTAAAATTGCTTTCATCGGCAGTGGGGCGATGGGCGAAGCAATGATCAAGGGCATTCTTGCCCAAAAACTTATGAAGTCCGACCAGATCATGGCCAGCGATCCGATGGTGGCCCGGCGCGAACAGATGCAAGCGGTCCACGGCATTCAAACCACGGACAACAATTTGGAAGCCGTACGCAATGCCGACATTATTCTGCTCTGTATTAAACCCCAGGTGCTTGATATCGTAGGCGCGGGTTTGCGTGGACAGATCGCGCCGGATGCGTTGGTGATCAGCATTATGGCGGGCATTACGTTGCATTCGATCCAAAAAAGCTTGGGTCATCCACGCGTTGTGCGAGCCATGCCCAACACGCCGGCCCAGATCAATTTGGGCATGACGGTCTGGATCGCGACCGCCGATGTGACAGAATTACAACGTAAACAGACGGGGTTAATTTTGGGAGCGTTGGGCGAACAACTTTCCGTTGAGAAAGAAGATTTTATTGATATGCAGACTGGGCTCGGTGGCTCTGGGCCAGGCTTTGTTTTTTTGATTGTCGAAGCCATGATCGATGCGGGTGTCCATATGGGCTTGAGCCGACCCGATGCGCAAAAAATCGTCCTCCAGACGATAGCTGGCAGCGTCGCCCTGGTGAAGGAGACCGGCCAACACCCGGCGCAATTAAAAAATCTGGTCACAAGCGCCGGTGGTACGACAGCGGCGGGGCTCTATGAGTTGGAAAAAGCTGGTTTGCGCGCCATCCTGAGTGATGCTATTTTTGCCGCCTATCGCCGCAGCCAAGAGCTGGGCAAATTAAGTGAAAAGTGAGATGCAATGGGTAACCTATTTTCTATATTAGCCAGCTTGATCAATTTCTATTCGATTTTAATCTTTATTCGCGTTCTGCTCACCTGGTTCCCGAATATCGATCCCTATAATCCGATTGTCCAAATTTTGCGCCAAATTACGGATCCTGTGCTCGAGCAAGCGCGCCGAATTATTCCGCCGATTGGCATGGTGGATATTTCCTCCATGGTTGTGCTGATTGTGTTATATGCCCTCTCTAACATACTCCAGTCGTGGGCATAAGACCAGACGCGCAAAACCTGACACCAGGGACAGTGCCCGGTATGCAGACCACGAACCATGAGATTGAAGCCAAGTTTACATTGCTGGATGCCGCGCGTGTGGCCCATTGGTCAACTGCGCCATCGTTAACCGCGGCGTTCCCGCTGCGGGCACCGATTACGGTCACCCACCTTGACACCTATCTTGATGCAGCCGATTATCGGTTGCTCCGGCGCGGCTATACATTGCGCCTGCGCCAAGCCCGCAATGGCTATGTGGTAACGGTCAAAAGTCTAAGCCTGGCCGTAGATTCATCTGTGCATAACCGCTTGGAGTTAGAAGGGCCAACAATTGTTGACAGCAATCCCTGGCAGATGAGCAGTTGGCCGGCGTCAATCCACCAATTTGTTGGCGCCTTATTGGGGGCAGACGTTGAATTGCACCCACTTTGCACCCTGCAACAGACCCGCCATAAACGCGACGTTTTATCGGATCCGGCCAACGCCCAACCGGTTGCCGAGCTAAGCATCGACCAGGTTGTTGTCTATGGTCCCGAATTTGCTGGGCCTGATGCGAACGCAGGACTGACGCCAGACCAAGCTGAGGCCACGTCGGCAGAACGCCAGCCGACCAAACCAATCGTCGAATTTTATGAAATTGAACTTGAGTTAAGGCCAGGTGAGGATCAGGCGCTGCTTACCCGTTTGGTGCGCGCCCTCGCCAAAGACCGGACGCTCCGAGTCAATGCCAGTAGCAAGCTAGAACGCGCCTTGGAAGCCCTCAGCAGCCACGTGTTTAATGGCGAAAACTACGCACCAGCTTTGCAACCGACAATGCCCATTGCCGAGGCCTGCCGGAGCTTGTGGCGCCAACAATTGACGCAATTATTACTC
>JAPLGZ010000009.1 GCA_026389895.1 Chloroflexota bacterium
AATGGCATTGCTGTTGAAATCGCCCACGACGAAGGTCGGGCGCTCGCGGATAAAGTCGGCGTAGTGCTGCACGGCATAGTAGACCTGGCCGATATAACTGCGCGCCTTTTCTTTGTGACCCATCGCCCAAATCGCCAACAAATTCAGCTCGTATTCACCGCGAACGCATACCGGGAGGCAGTGGTGGATCGACGGATCATAACGCTCGTCGAGCGTCAATTGTAGATCGCCGTAGGCAAAGACGCCCACTCCTTTGTCGGGGTTATAGCCTTGCCAGACCAGATCGTCGGGTTGGCGCATGTCGGCTGGAAAGCGCAACTTGAGCGGCGATTCGCACTCTTGGATCACGGCAATCGTCGGTTGCAACTGGTTGATCGGTTGGGCTTTTTTGCGAAATGCCCCTTGACAGTTCCACGTCACAAGCCTCATGCTGCTTGCCTTATTTCAAATTCGGCGATCGAGAATTTCCCGGTGACTTCGCTTGTAAAACCGACAAACGAGAAGCCATAGCTCAACGCGCTGCCCAACATGGTGGTCAGTGAGAGGGCGGTGGCTGGGTTGGCGGCCCAACTGCGATGCCAGAGACTTTCGTCGTCGTGTAACACAAAGCGTTGCGGATCGGTCGCCCAGGCTCCTTCGCTGATCGTGAGCGGCTGCGCGGTGTAATGCCAGCGCGTGCCGGGCGAGTTGACCCAGAAATAGCACTTTGCCCCATCCAGCCGCAAGTTGTCCCCCCGCAAATAGACGGTGACCTCACAGCCGCGTAGATCGACGGGGTCGGCGTCAATCCAATTGCGGTAGAAGAGCAGCGGCAGGATCGAGAGCGGCTTCTCTGGCGTATCCGCGCTCCAGCGGCGATGGTCCACCCAAATATAGCTGCCATTGTTAACGCCGCCTTCTTTGGCCCAAGTCGCCAAGATAAAAATGTTCTGGCCGTCGGCGACCATGCTGGCATGATAGTCATAGGCGCACCAACCCTGTGGGCCTTTGCTGAAACTGTTTTTGATCATCAAAATTCCTTTGTTTTTCGTAGTTGCTTTCAACTTATAACTTTTGGTGTTATACTGTAATGATAAACAGGAGGAATGATGAACCCAATTGTGTTTGATTCAAAAGCATCAATTGAAGCGCAAGAGACAGATTGGCGCCCGGTATTTGAAGCCGCGTTGCGTGTCGGTAAATTCTCATCACTAGATGAGCTCATTTATCGAGCCCTCAATGCCTGGTTGGCGCAACTTGCTCCCGATCTACGTTGGAAAATTGCACTTGAACTCTATATGAACGAGCAGATTAGCACCGGAAGAGCAGCTCAGATCGCCGGCCTTACCTATGTCGTCTTTATAGAAAAACTGAGTGAACACAATATCCCCTTTATGGCTGCCGAGCCAGCGACGGGCGACGACAAAGAAAAGGAAAACACACTTCTCTATGCCGGTTTCAACTTCCCCAGCCCATCCAATCCCGCATAGTTTCGTTTTAGATACGAACGTATTATCGCTTTTCGCCAAAATAAATCGCCTTGACTTGCTGCACCAATTAGCGATTGGCTCCCTTTATCTCACACCCACGATCCAACTTGAACTTGAAATTGGTCTTGAGAATGGTGTCGAATATTTAGCAAGTGCGTTACATTTAATTCATACCGGCAAATTGCTGGTCATGCCACTTAGCGAAATCGACCGCCAATTCATGCGCACATTGCCGAATAAATTGGCAGATGGCGAGGCCGAGGCGATTGCATTGTGTCGTCGAGCGAATTTAACCCTCATTAGCCATGATCGCAAAGTCATCAATTACTGCAAACACGAAGGGATCAACGCAGTACGCTTAACAACCTTGGCTGATCAACTAAAAAATGCGAATCTCCTGACCGAAGCTGAGATACAAATAATGTTTTCATCCTGAATGGAACATCTGCGTCGGGGCAACCACCACTTTTTCGCTGTGCAATGCCCCAGTCATCACGCCATCGGGCAGGGCTTGATAGGTCGCTGACGTCTTGACAAAGAGCCGCGGATCCTTGCGATAGTGCGCCACGCCAAGCGCCAAGGCATCCCGTACTGTAAAACAACAGGCAATGGCATTGCCCACCGCCTGAATTCGCACTTTGCCTGCTTCTTCTAACACCCTGCCGAATTTATTAAAATCGTTGCCTGCAAAATCGGCTTTGGGCCGATAGATGCGGGTGGGCAGTGCTTCGATTTGTCCGTTCTCTGTGCGCACCCTGGCATCCTTCGCCACCCATTCCCGATAACTAACCTGCACCAGTTGCTCGATCACATGAAACCAGGTGCAGCGCAGATAGGGCACGCCTAAGAGCAGCAAGGTGGCATTTTGTTCATAAAGCTGCCAAAAAGGCCCATCGGCCGCCCAAGCCGAAGCACCCTGCACGGCGCAAATCTCAGTGGCTTGGGCGCCCAACGCTGCCACCGAATGCAACAGGTGAACGCTACGGCGCGCGAGGGCTCGCTGACGAACCGCTTCTGAGATCGCGCCCATCTCCGAGCGATCCTGCTGGGGGTCGAAGATTGGTGCATCCGCGTTGCCGTGGGCAAAGGTGAAGGTAGGGACGATTAATGTGCCCGCCGCACCAAGTACCTCTAAAAAAGCATCAACCACGGTCTCCGCCCCGCCCTCCACATACCCAAGGCTGCGCAGCGAGCTATGGACAAAGACAATCTGACCGGCGCCCAGCCCCAACGCCCGCAGTTGATTCACCATCTGTTCCTGGCTTAATGCAAGCATGTTCTAGTTACTCAAAAAATGTGATAGATTAGATACCTATTTCGTCGATCTTCCAGACTGTGAATTCTAACCGAGATTCAAAGAGTAGTTCCATCGTTATAACGTCTCTATCATAATGTCTCTGTCGGCTCGGTGCCAATGTAGAGCTGACAGTCTAAACGAATGGCAAATAACTCGGCCTCGCGCAGGGCAATTTCAAGGCGTAGGGGCCGCCCGATCAAGGCTGAGATATCCGTATGGGCTTGCCATTGCGGCGTGGCAAACAGATGATCGCCGCTGATGGGCAGCGCTTCATCAAACGTATACCCAGGGATCGGTTGCGCCGTGTCGCCATCCAACAACTGGACACGCACCGCGGTGTGTTTGGTCGTGCGTACATTCAGGCTGAGCGTGCCAGCGCGTGGGATCAGGGTCTTCGTGCGCAATAGACCCTCGCGACCCCAGGTCTTGAGCGCGCAGAAACCATCCAGACGCATTTCGTAGAGTAAGGGGCTAAAAAAATCATGGCTATCGAGGCCGGCCTTTTGCATATCGGGATAGGCGTTGTGCTCACCGGACGACGCATCAGTGAAGAAGAGCAATTTGTTCTCCCGCGTGCGCACCATCTCCATCCCATAAAGCTGTCCACCCCCTGGTAAACCATAGGGTCTGGTGGGGATGAACGGCTCGCGCGCGGTGCGATACCAATTGAAGCCGTTATAGCTATAGGTCAACTGGGTCTCCACGCGGCCATTCATCTTGACGCGCCGGTTCTCAAAGGTGTCGGTGCTAAAGCAATGGACTAGACCGATATAAAGATCTTCGTAGGGGATCGTTGGCATGCTGTAAAATTCTGTGCCGGGGCGATCCACTGCGTCCGGTTGCAAGAG
>JAPLGZ010000605.1 GCA_026389895.1 Chloroflexota bacterium
CGATTCATGCCATCACCGCCAAAGGTTTCGAACTCAAAGTCCTTCTGTTTACACTGGCGGCTAGCATCAACTGTCTCTAAAACCTTACTGGCTTCACCTTACTATCACGAACTTTTTTTAGGTCACAACTTGGATTATATACTCAGCTGAGAAGGCAGAATTGAAACCCTGCTGCCACTCAAATTTGCATTGGTAGCCTCGGGTGTGAGACGGAGAGTGTTGGGAGCAGAAAACGGTCGTTATCACGGCCTCAAATTGGAGCAGTATAAACCGATATTTTATTTCCTATTTTAATGGAAGACAGCTAGAACATTTGCTCAGAAGATGCGTAATGGGCGTACGTCTTTCGAGCTTTTCACTTGTCCGGAATCAAATAGTCCATGCAAATTCTGCACAATTACACTACCAAGTCAGCAGCTACAGTAACCCAGCGCGGGGCGACAGGCTCAACGATGGTGTACGCTCGATCCTTAAACCTGTAACAGAAATGACTAAAGTGGAACAAGACTTCCACAAAATCGATCGGATCATGCCAACCTTGAGCGACTTGGCTCAACCCGTGGCCAAGTGGACAAAATAAGCTTGTTCGCTCTGTTGAGCTAGGCGCTTGATCCGAGCACTCAAGGTTGGCATGACTTCTTTTACAATATACACCTTAGGTGTACTATGGATATTATCATATCCAAGCCAGGCACAACTCAGCGCGTCTTCGGCGGCACCATCACTAACCGCACCAAGTGTGTGTTACGGCATCCCAACTTAGTCCGGATCGCCGCTACATGCACATAGACCGTGCGCGGGGTAATTACCAACCGCTCGGCGATCTCGCGCTGGCTTAAGCCCTGCCCCAACAGTTCGCTGACTTCTTCTTCTCGTTCGGTCAATGGTTTTTGCTGCATCGGGTCTCTCCATTTACGCTTTGCGAAGTAGCTACCTCAGTGCCATTGCTGCTACCCTCAATACATGACCGGCAAAAGCACAAGCAACAACGGCAATGAACCTATCTCGAAAATCGTAGATCGGCCATCCTAAATCGCCCATACCCTCGGTCATGCTAAATCCGCCACACGCCACGGCCGCGAGCGTTGTGCTACCGTCTCATGTCCAGTGAGCTTGTCGAACTGCCACCGCCGCTCAATCAGCTGTTCATCCGGCCACCAGCCACGCCGGTACCCTTCGGTCAAGCTCTGTACCGCTGGCAATTCAGCGTAGTACGGTTTATCAATCGTCCGCGCCAGGTCCATATCATTCTGTGTTTCGCTGCTCGGTTCCTGCTCCACTGTCAACCGCCCAAAGCGCGCATCGGCTTCGGCTAGATACAAACGCGCTTCTGCTTGGGTGATCAGATATTGCCGCGCCCCGGTGTTATCTTCCTGATAACTCTCGTAAAGCGTCTTGGCCACTGCGGCGAACCCACGCAACCGGAACAACTCATCACGGTCGCTGACCGCCGGGTTATTAAATTCAAAATGCACCGTCTGCGGGACAACGTACCGTTGTAAGGCTTCTTGTAACTTGGGATGAAAAACATTGCTCTCCACTGCGGCCCGTTCTTCGCCTTGCACCTCATTTTTTGTGCGGTAGGCCCGTGCGCTGTATGGGCTGGGAAACCAAAAGCTAATATCCCGCCCCAGGTTCATGGCGTAGCCCTCGTAGATCATGCGCACACGGGCCTCGAATTGTTCCAGGCTCTCCGGTCGCCGGCGCAAAAAGAGCAGTTGCGCCTTGACTTCATCGCTCAGGTTCGCCAGCACCGCCAGGCGTTTGGCCGCATTGCCTTTGCTGTCAATCGCCTGCTCTCGCGCCGCCATCGCTTGGCCAAACTGCTCCTCATCCGCTCCGGTCAGCAGCAGGATGGCGTCGATAAAGTCCGGGTCAAGGTTGCCTTGTTCCCAATCAGTCACGAGACTCAGCAGCTTTGAATACTCGTTGCACCGGTGCAGCGCACAATGCCCGCGCCGCCGATTGGCGTCGGTGTCGCCTGGCCAATCCACCAGGTGGAAAAAGCCATACTGCCCGAGGGCAGCCCTTCATAGCGCAGTGGGTTCAATTTATCGCGCACCCAACGCGCTTTGGTGCTATCCATGTTATACAGCGCCGTCACCGGCGCCAGTGGCGTGATCAGGTCACCATCGGCATCCACTTGCGGTGGATACAAGCGCGCCAATTCTACAAAACCACCCATATCGCGGCAAAGGTACGACCGGGCCACCGCTTCGCTAAAGTGAAACCAGCCGCGCCCACCATCCGCATTTTCCAGCACATGGCTGGTCAGCCGCGCCGTATTGCGCCCCCCCACCAGCTTCCAGCCCTGCCCCGCCAGCGCACTGGTCAGCTTGGCGATCATCCCTGGCAACACCGGATCACAGAACAACATTTCGTTCAGCCACTTATCAAAACCCTGCCCATCGCCGGCCTCATTCGGCCCTTGCGCCAGGCGGTGGCCAAGGTTAATAAACCCACCCCACGCCGTTTTGGCGTCCGCTTGCAGTCGGCTTTGCTTACTGCCCATCAGTTCCCCCATTTTAGATAGTCGATTTTTGCTCGACAGTTCACGCAGTGGGCGCACCGCGCCATTGACGAAATAGCGGCCACTTCAGTAGAGCGTAGACGATTATGAGACGGCGACGAAAGGAGAAGAACCTCTATCGTCACTACCAACCTCGTCAATCGTCAATCGTAAATCGTAAATTAATACCCGCCCGTGCTCACCTGGGCCGCACTCGCCCGCGCCCAGTTGGCCACGGCCAGCGCATCCGCCCGATCATCATGTTCACCAGCCATCGCCCGCAACGTCGCCCCTTCGATCCCCGCCACCTGGAGGTATGTATCGAAGCAGTGGATCAGCAGGTTTTCATCCTTCACGGCTTGGGTCAACGTGTCATACAACAACACTTTGCCCAGCACCGTTTCCACCACGCCATCGCGCTTGTCGCGACCTTTGAGGATGCGCTGGCGTTGTTTCACGTTGTCATTCAGCCAGGTCAGCACGGCGTGACCGTGATTGTTCCTGGCCACCATGATGCCGGCAAGGTTATACCAGTCGGACAATTGGGCCGCATACGCCGCCAGCACCGCCGGTTGAAATTTGCCCGCCAGTGCCGCACACTCTTCGCCGCTTTCCACATCCAGCACTGCGATCGCGCTGTCGTCGCTGGTGGGGTTGCCTTCGGCGGGATCAACACCCAGCACATAGACGCGATTAGGCGCCGGCAACACAAAGACCGTCAGTTGGGTAATCTGGGGTGCGCCTGCCACAGTGGTTAGGTCTAAGCCATCCTGTTGGGTATAACAGGGGAGCAACCAAGCCCCAGGAATGCGTTTGTCCAGCGAAAGTGGCGCCAACGCCTCGCCGTCGGTCGCGGGGTACTCCTGGTGCAAATCGTCCAGTGCCCCGGTGTTGGCCAAGGTATCGCGCTGCTGCGCCGCATACCAGGCCGCCGTGCGCCCCGGCCGCGCCCACCACGGCAGGAAAATCGCCCGCCAGGCGTTCGTTTGGGCTTTGGCGGCCCGATAAATCTGCTTGAACTGGCTGCGCGGGGTGCGTTTGTTCACGCTGGAGAGCATCACCATCACGCCGCCGGCGTCCACAGTTGGTTTCAGCGCCTTGATCAGTTCGGCCAACTGCGGTTGATACTCAGCCTCGTCTACCAGCACAAAAGAGAAGGTGTGATGAGTAATTTGTGTTGCAACACCTGCACGAGTAGCCAGCGTTGCGCCGGCCACAACGCGAAGGGCAACCACGCCTCTTCGGTGGCATTCATCACCCAGCAATAGGCCACGATAAAATAGAGCGGTGAACTCGCACAACGCGCCCATTCGCTCGCTTGTGCTAATTCATCCAGCGGTGGGTCAAGCTGGCGCGGCGCTATCTTCATCCCAGCCCCTTGACGAGTTCGGTCTATTCTAGCAAGTGGTGATCATCGGCGTACGCAAGGAACGCGCCGACCCGGATCAAGGGTTGGCCGATTACCTCAACAGCCTCGGCCTGGACAACTTGCCCGACCTGTTAGAAAACAACCAAACCTGTTACACCATTCCAAATACTTACATCGCCACCGAGAAGCTGATCTTCCGCAAGATCACTCTCTCCTACGAGGACGTATTGCGCCAGGTGCCGCGCCATGGTGCGTACCACAATCGCCAGTTTAAGGATTGGATGACCGCCAGCCATGATTTTGCCTTTCGGCCCGTGGTGCCCCTCAAAACCGGCCATGTGGGCAGTCTAATTTCTAGTGGGCAGATGGGGGTGATCAACTTGCAAACAGTGGCAGCGAAAGGGCGTGCGACCAAGGTGGTCGAGTTCTTCGACGCCCAAGGCCGCAAGGTTGAGCGCACCGATGCCAGCATGACTGAGTCGCGGGAACGTTTTACGACCGAAGTCACCACGATCAACCAGGCTGGCCAACATGAAAGCATCACGTCGGTCGCCGATATGCAAGCCTTTTTAGAGCACTATGCCGGCCAGATCGCCAGCGCGATCAGTGCGCGCTATCAGCCGCTCTATACCAAAGCCACCGACCGAGAATGGCAACATTTGGGCAAACTCATGCGTCAAAAGCGTCTACCAGGGCGCCAAACAGGTGGGTTGCTGCCCGCGCAGAAACATGCGGCCGCCGCCTGCGTGCGCAGTCTCAAAGCCCAAGGCGGGGTCGATTTGATTGGCAAAATGGGCACCGACAAGACCTGCACCAGTTTGGCGGCGCTGGATCTGGCCAACGCCTACCCGGCTATCATTATGTGTCCCGGACACATGGTCGAGAAGTGGGCGCGTGAAGCCAGAGAAGTTGTGCCCGGTGTGCGGGCCACCATCATCACCAACTTGGCCGACCTGAACGAGTTTGTCACCAAAGCGCAAACGGGCGGCAAACACATTGCGGTCTTGTCCAAAGAGCGGGTGAAGTTAGGTTCAGGTTGGGAACCAGCGGTGTTGTGGCGTTTGCGGCGGGTGGGCATTAAACATGATGCCACCGGGATGCCCACCGCAACGGCCATCGGCAAAGTGCCCGCGTGCCCCAGCTGCGGCACGCTCCTGACGGACAAGGAGGGCTTGCCACGCCTAACCATGCCTGCCAACAAACGCTTGTTTTGCGACCATTGCCATACACCCCTGTATAAATATTGTGGCTTGCGCCGTTGGCCGCTCACCGACTACATCAAACGCCAGCTCAAGGGCTTCTTTCAGTGTTTCATCGCGGATGAATTCCACCAGTACAAAGGTAAGTCGACCGATCAGGCGGAGAGTTATCATCATTTGGTCTTGGCCAGCCGGTACACGATCAACCT
>JAPLGZ010000688.1 GCA_026389895.1 Chloroflexota bacterium
CTCAAATAGATCATTGCCCCAGTGGCTGCGGCCCGTTCACGGCTACCGCTTACAAAGTCAGCATGAATATGGGTTTCTGTCACATGTGTAATGCGTAACCCTTCTTTCGCCGCGGCTTGTAGATAGGGTGCAATATCGCGCATCGGGTCTACAATTAATGCTTCACCTGTCTTTACACAGCCGACGAGATAGGAAGACTGCGCCAATTTATCGTCGTAAAAATAGCGTAATAACATAAGCGTACTCCTGAAGAGATTTTTATTTGAATGATGTTCTATACAGAATTTTACCGAACGGATAAGCCAGTCGCTTTCCATTGCATAAGACCACCAAGATCATAGACATTGGTATAGCCAGCCTGGGCGAGAATTTGCGCAGCCATCTTGGTGCGGTTGCCGCTGCGACACATAAGCACAACTGGCCGGTCGGTGGGTACGTCTTGCAAACGTTGCGATAGATTCTGGACCGGAATGTTCACAGCGCCGGCCAAATGCTCAGCGACAAATTCTTCTGGCGTACGCACATCCAATAGGATATGGACCTGCTTCGCTTGCTTAAACTGTTGTTGATACTGCTGTGGGTCGAGTTTTGTAATCCCTGGAATCACGTTGGCGCTCCCCTGTCTGATTCTGTTGTATAAGAAAAAGGCGATGATAAAAATCACCGTAATGATAAGGATGTTCTGCATGCCCTTGCCCCTGTTTGTCTGTTCAACTGTTTGCGTTACGATCACCACTATAGCCCTAATTTTTTGGGCTAGGTCTGCCGATTGTCTTATACTAGCCATAAGTATTCACTTATAGTAGAGAAAATTCATGCTCAATTTATATAAACTAGAAATTTTTGCCCAAGTCGTGCATGCTGGCAGTTTTAGTGGCGCGGCGGAACGCTTGCTGATGACGCAGTCGGGGGTAAGTCAACACATCCAAGATTTGGAAGCCAGCTTGGGCACGCAGCTATTTGAGCGCGGCCGGCGCGGGGTAGCGTTGACGACAACGGGGAAAAAGCTGGCGGACTACACCAGCCAAATTTTAGCGTTGGTGGCACAAGCGGAGCAGGCCGTCACCAATGTAGAAGCATTGGCAGGGGGTCAAGTGCGCGTGGGCACGACGCCAGGCATAGGCGTCTATCGGCTGCCCGCCTTGATCCAATCGTTTCACCAGCGCTATCCCAAGCTAACCGTTGAACTACAAAATAGCATTACGCCCCGCATTGTCGAAGACCTGGTCGCTGGGCGGCTTGATCTGGGGTTTGTCGAAGGGGAATTGGGTGAAGCCAGCGATTCACATTTGGGCATCAAGGTACTAGAGGAGAGCGAGCAATTTGTGGTGGTCGGGCAGAAGCATCGCTTTTGGCCGCGTCAGCAAGTGGCCATTCAGGAATTGGATGGCGAAACATTTATTATGCGCCAACCGAATAGTCAGACGCGCATTTGGCTGGATCAGGCGTTGCAGCAAGCGGGTGTGCGGGCGCACATTGCGGCTGAATTTGACAATTTGGAGTCCATCAAACGGACCGTGATCATTGGCAACGCCCTCACCATTTTGCCCGCCTATGCCGTCCAGGACGAACAGGCTTTTGGCGTTTTGCGCCTGATTGCGCTTGAAGGTAAACCGCTCGTGCGTACGCTGAAACTGGTCTGGGACAAGCGCCATTTCTTTTCACCTTTGACAAGAGCCCTCCTCACCCATCTACAAGCTTGTTGCCCAACCCTGGGCGAAATTCCGTAACAGAATCCCCAAGATCCACAACACCGCATGAGTTCGGCAGCGGAGCCAGAACGCTGCATTTAATCCCCTTAATTGGGTCAGTCAGGTTAGCGGTTCATGCTGTCCCCACTGATCAGCACCTGCGCCATTTATGCCTAACACGCAAAAGTAATTCCCTGGCCGGCACTCACCATCTGGCCAGGGAAAAGACTCGTTCCCTAGCTAGGTAGTTTACTCCCCAGATGCTTGAAGCTTCTGGGGAGTTTTCTGGCTATACTGATAGCCATCATCAGACAACACCTACAGGAGGATTAGCACCATGAAAAAACTGCTCATTTTAGGCGCTGGGACGGCCGGCACAATGGTCGCCAATCGGTTGAGCCGGTTGTTGGATCAGGACGAATGGCGGATTACGATGGTTGACCAGTCTGAAACACATTATTATCAACCGGGCTTCCTCTTCATCCCCTTTGGCGTTTATCAGAAACACGACGTGATAAAACCCAAACGCGACTTCATCCCTGCTGGGGTTGAGCTGATTGTGTCACCCATCGAAATGATCGAGCCGGCGCATAACCGAGTTAAGCTCGCCACCGATAAGCGCTATCTCGACTATGATTTTCTGGTGATTGCCACAGGTGCGCAGACTCGGCCAGAAGAGACCCCTGGTTTACACGAGCATGAATGGTATAAATCGATTTACGACTTTTATACAATCGATGGCACG
>JAPLGZ010000453.1 GCA_026389895.1 Chloroflexota bacterium
AGAGTCATGAACCAAACCGAGGCGTTAACCACTTTTATTAACCGCATCCAACGCCGCACATTGATCGTCGGCGGGGTAGGCGTTGTGTTGTGCATTTTAGGCGCGTTTTTAAATGTACAACAGTTTTTTCAGTCCTATCTGTTTGGTTGGCTCTATTGGCTGGGCATTGGGCTGGGGGGCTTTGTCTGGGTGATGGTGCATCACCTGAGTGGCGGGCGCTGGGGGCTGGTAACCCGGCGCGTGCACGAGGTGAGCACACTTGTCACGATCGTCATGGCCCTGCTTTTTATCCCACTCTGCTTTGGTCTATCGCACCTATATCCGTGGGCGCGCCCGGCCGAGGTGGCCGCCGATCCACTGTTGCAACATAAGCAGCCCTATCTGAACGTGCCATTTTTCTTGATCCGGGTCTTGATCTACTTTGCCGTTTGGATCGTCATCGCCTTCTTGTTGGACAAGTGGTCGCGCGACTGGGATCGCACCGGTTCGACAGTCTTTGGACGACGGCTGCGCATGTTCAGCGGGCCCGCATTGGCGATCTATGGCTTTACGATGAGTTTTGCGGCGATTGATTGGATGATGTCGCTAGAGCCGCACTGGTTTTCGACCGTCTTTGGCGTCTTGATCATCGCGGAGCAAGCCCTACTCGCCTGGTGCTTTGCGATTATTGTTTTGGTGCAATTGGCAAAATGGGAACCGCTGGCGGCGATTACGACGTGGCGCGCCTATAACGATTTGGGCAACTTTTTGCTGGCCGCCGTGCTCTTCTGGGCCTATCTAGCTTTTGTGCAATTTCTGATCATGTGGGCTGGCAATCTGCCCGAAGAGGTCACTTGGTATTTACACCGCTTAGATGGTGGCTGGCAATGGGTGGCTATTTTGGTCCTGATCGGCCATTTTATCTTGCCTTTTGCGGCGCTTCTATCAGGCCGCTTAAAACGCAATAGCCGACGGTTGGCGATGGTGGCGCTACTGGTGATGGTCATTGACCTGATCTATCTCCACTGGTTGATCATGCCGGCCTTCTATCCAGCCCACTTCCATCTTCATTGGTTAGACATTGTCACACCCGTCACGATTGGTGGGCTGTGGCTGACCGTCTTTCTGTGGTGGCTAAAACGCAAGTCACTCCTGCCGCTCCATGATGTGGCGCTGGATCAGCATGTGACAACCTTGCAAGAAGTGCAGACTCATGGCTGAGTTACATAGCGGTCAGTCAGTAAGCGATGCGCCGTTCGATGGGGAGACCGGGCCTTTTTCGAGTGAAGGTTTACAACATGGCGTCGAGGCAAGGGTGAGCAATCTGCGGCGGATGTTGGGCTTGGCGGGTGTATGCCTCGTTGTTGCCATCGTCATTTATCTACTCACGTCTTACAGGAAGGGTGTGGTCATGACCGAAAACAGCCCTGTCATACCGCAAACGAATGAACAAGTGAACAACGAACTTGCCCATATTCCAGCCGAAAGTCTCCGGCGCGGGTTTGAAGCACGTCCGGTTAATATTCGTGGCGTCGTGCTCTTTACGGTCACGCTGCTCGTCGTATCGGGGATCATTTTTGTGATTTTATGGTGGATGCTGTCCGCCTGGCAGGAGCAAACTTTAGTGCCGCGCGTCCAGATTCCGCCAGTGAATGTCACGGTGCAGCCTGCGCCGGGGCCTTTCCCGGTGGTGAATAACCGGGAGAATTTAGCCGAGGTTGTCAATCCGGCGCTGGCGAACTTGCATAGTTATGGCTGGGTTGATCAAAAAGCTGGCATTGTTCGCATCCCAATTGACCGCGCCATGACGCTGCTGCTCCAACGCGGCTTACCCGCGCGCGCGGCCAAACCGCCAGATTTTGGGCTGGAGGCGGCGCACAAACTGGACAGTGAAGGCGGGCAGGACCCCACGAATGATTTTACGCTGAGGTAGCCATGCGCGTTGTGAATCGCACGTTGCGAATTTGCTTTGTGAGCGGTCTCCTGCTGTTTATGCTGTTGTTCTCCCTGATGCCAGAGAAACCAGCTTGGGCGCATGACCCCACGCAGCAGCCGGTCGATATATTGAAGGCCATTGGCTTTGATCAACACCTAGATGCACAGGTGCCACTGGATACGGAATTTGTGGATGCGGATGGGCAGCGCGTGCCGTTGAGCAGCTACTTTCAGGGCAAGCCGGTGATTATGTTGCTTGGCTATTTCGAGTGCCCCAATCTCTGCCCGTTGGAACGTGAAGGATTGGTGCACGCCCTGCAACCATTAAAGTTTACGGTCGGCAAAGATTTTGACGTGGTGATGATCACGATTGATCCCAAAGAGACGCCAGCCATTGCGACGAAGGTCAAGCAGCAAAGTATCACAACCTATGCCCGCCCCGGCACGGAAGCTGGCTGGCATTTTCTCACCGGTGAGCATGCCGCCATTGATCGTGTGGCCAAAGCCGTTGGTTTTCGCTATGCCTATGATGTTGGTCAACAGGAATATGCACACCCCAGCGGTGTGATCATTTTGACGCCGGCAGGAAAGATTGCCCGCTATTTGTTCGGGATCGAGTATGCGCCGTTTGATCTGCGTTTGGGTCTGGTGGAAGCGGCCGCCAGCAAAATTGGGACACCCGTGGATCAATTTTTGCTCTTATGCTTTCACTACAACCCAAACACGGGGACGTATAGTCTGCTGATCATGAATATGATGCGCCTGGCCGGTGTAGCGACAACGATCACGCTGGGGCTTTTCATCTGGATGATGCACCGCCGCGAGGCTATACCAGGTCCGGCGCCAACGGCTGCGTCATCAGCCAGGCACTGATTGATGCGCTGACAAATGTGGCCGACGAATCACGCGCCATTCTCTACCTTGATGACATTGACGGATTCTCGTTTTCAGTTTCAAGGAGTAACCTGTGCTAGGTTTACCAATTATGCCCGACAGCGCATCGACGCTCTCAGGCTCCGTAGATACACTGTTCCTGGTGTTGGTTTTGCTAGCGCTGCTATTTGCGGTGCCAGTAGCCGGCCTTATCATCTATTTTGCGGTGAAATATCGGCGGGGCGCGGCTGTAAATCGCTCGAACGCGCCGATCGAGAATTTCAAGCTAGAAGTGACGTGGATGGTCATTCCCTTAATTCTATCAATGGGGGTGTTTGGCTGGGGCGCGCGGCTCTATTTTGATATGTTCACGACGCCCAAAGATGGCATGGATATTTATGTCTTGGGCCGGCAGTGGATGTGGGAGTTTAAATATCCAACAGGTCAACGTGAACTCAATGTGCTCCATGTGCCCGTGGGGCGCAACGTCCGCTTGACCTTAATCTCAGAAGATGTCATTCATAGCTTTTATGTCCCAGCCTTTCGCATTAAACATGACGTGCTCCCTGGGCGCTACACGACAGCCTGGTTTCAGGCGACCAAGCCAGGCACCTATCATCTCTTTTGCGCGGAATATTGCGGCACCGAACATTCGGGCATGCTGGGTAGTGTCATCGTCCTGGAGCAGAAAGATTACCAGGCGTGGCTCGACCAGAATCGCATGAATACAGGCGGTGTCATCGCCGAGAACACTTCGCCAGGGACACAAACCGCGGTGACAGCACCAACCCAAACAATGGCCCAAGCGGGCGCCCAAACCTTTCAGCATCTGGGCTGTTATGTCTGCCATCGCCCCGATGGCAAGGGGGCCGGACCGTCGCTGGTGGGTGTCTATGGCAAACCGGTGCAGCTAGCCAACCAGCAAGTTGTCTTGGCCGATACAAATTATATTCGCGATTCGATCATTGACCCGAATGCGCAGATCGTCGCCGATTACCCGCCAATCATGCCGACCTATGCCGAACAGATCAGCGAGGATGATTTGTTAAAGTTGGTGGAGTATATCAAGTCGCTAGGTTCTGGCACCGAAGCGCCGCCGGAAATGATCAACCCGACCGGTGGCATGCCGCAACCGGGTGGCAGTAGTGGCAACCAAGGGAGCGGTGCGCAAGATAGTGGCGCCCAAGGCAGCACGAATGGCGACAGTGGCGGCAGTGATAGCAGTGGCAATGGCAACAGTGGCACCCAGGGCAGCGGCGGTCAATAGTGACACGCCACAAAGGTTAAAACCCCGTGGCTTCTCAGTAGCTTCGACAGGCTCAACTACCGGTCAGTGAGCTTGCCAAACTGGTACAAATTCGGATCATGCAGATGGAGAATCAACGATGAGTGCAACTGCACCGGCTCTGAAAATCCGTGAGCCTTCTTATATCAATGCGGCTTATACAGCAAAATCGTGGCTCTTAACCACGGACCATAAGCGGATCGGCCTGCTCTATATGGTGGCAATTACATTTTTCTTCTTCGTTGGCGGCCTGGCAGCCACAGTCGTCCGCCTGGAATTGTTGACGCCGCAGGGTGATCTGGTTTTGCCCGAGACCTATAATAAACTCTTCACCGTGCATGGCGTCATCATGGTCTTCTTTTTCCTGATCCCGTCAATTCCGACAACGCTGGGCAATTTTTTGGTGCCAATCATGATTGGCGCCCGCGATATGGCCTTCCCACGCTTGAATCTGGCCAGTTGGTATATCTTTATGGTGGGGGCGCTGTTCGCCATTGTGGCCTTAATCGGTGGCGGTGTAGACACGGGCTGGACCTTTTATACCCCATATAGCACCGGCTTTTCGAATACACAGGTCATCCCGATGGCCATCGGGATTCTGATCGCCGGCTTTTCTTCGATCTTTACCGGACTAAACATCATCATCACGGTGCATAAAATGCGTGCGCCGGGAATGACCTGGTTTCGCCTGCCGCTGTTTATCTGGTCGATGTATGCCACGAGCCTGATCATGGTGCTGGCCACGCCCGTGTTGGCCATGACACTCGTCTTAATCGCCGTCGAGCGGACTTTCCACGTTGGCATCTTTGATCCAGCGTTGGGCGGTGATCCGCTCCTTTTTCAGCATCTCTTCTGGTTCTACTCGCATCCGGCCGTCTATATTATGATTCTGCCTGGCATGGCCGTTGTGAGTGAACTGATCACCTGCTTTTCGCGTAAACCGATCTTTGGCTACAAATTTATTGCGTTCTCTAGCATTGCCATTGCCGTCTTTGGTTTTCTGGTGTGGGGCCATCACATGTTCGTTTCTGGCCAATCGATCTACTCCAGCCTCATCTTTTCGAGCATCAGCTTTGCCGTCGCCATTCCGTCTGCCATTAAAGTCTTTAACTGGACCGCCACGCTCTACAAAGGCTCGATCTCCTGGGACACGCCCATGCTCTATGCGTTGGGTTTCATCGGTCTGTTTACGATCGGTGGGCTAACCGGCCTCTTCTTGGCAACCTTACCCGTGGATGTGCATGTCACCGACACCTACTTCGTCGTGGCCCATTTTCATTACATTATGGTCGGCAGTGCGGTGCTGGCCTATTTGGGTGGGATTCACTTCTGGTGGCCGAAAATTTCGGGGCGCATGTACCCCGAATGGTGGGGCAAGGTATCGGCAATCACCATTTTTCTAGGCTTTAACCTAACCTTTTTCCCCCAATTTATCGCTGGCTATCAGGGGATGCCGCGGCGTTATTATGCCTACGCCCCGGAATATCAGGTGATGAATGTGCTGTCAACCGCTGGGGCTTCCATTTTGGCGATCGGTTATGTATTGCCACTGATCTACCTGATTTGGTCGATGCGTGAAGGCGAGGTGGCCAGTGACAACCCATGGGGCGCCACAGGGCTGGAATGGCAGACCGAATCACCACCGCCCACCTTTAACTTTGCCGAAACACCCATCGTGACGGCGGAGCCCTATCAATATAACCCCGATGGCACCTTCACGCCGCAGACGACGCTGAGTGTCCGGCAAATTAAAAAGGAGGTGGCAGCGTGACAGAGCTCCATTCAACAAGCGTAGGGCCACCCGTTGCTCACCATTTTGAAGATTTTGAGCAGGAGCACGAGGCGAATATGCTCGGCATGTGGGCCTTCCTCGCCACCGAAGTGCTCTTTTTCGGTGCCGTCTTCGTCGCCTTTTATATCTATCGTTCGGCTTATGCCGACATTTTTAAAGAGGCCAGCCGGCATCTCTATATGAGCATCGGCGCCATCAATACGGTCGTTTTGCTCACCAGCAGCCTCACGGTGGCGCTAGCGGTCCATGCCGGTGAGCACAAAGCGCGCCGCCTCATGGTTGGCTTAATGGTGGCAACACTGGTGCTCGGGTTGGCTTTTCTGGGCTTCAAAGCCTTTGAATATTATCTGGATTACCAGGAACACCTGGTGCCAGCCTTTAACTTTGCCTGGGAAGGCGCCAACCCCGCCCAGACGCAACTCTTCTTTGTCTTTTACTTTATCATGACCCTGGTCCACGCCTTGCACATGATCATCGGCATCAGCGTGCTGGCCAGGATGATCTGGCAAGCCCGGCGCGGCAGCTATGACCAAGACTCGACTGCCGTTGAGCTCTTCGGGCTTTACTGGCACTTTGTCGATATCGTTTGGATCTTTCTTTTCCCAACGCTCTATCTTTTGCGTCAATAACGGTAGGTCGACCATGACTCAACAGACGTCTCAACCAACCTCAGAACGAACTGCCCACCAAGCTCCTGCACTCAGGACCTACTACCTGATCTTCTTGGCCTTGATGCTCTTATTAGCGCTCACTGTCGCGGTTTCCTTTGTCGACCTGGGCGCCTTCAACGAGTTGATCGCCCTCGCCATTGCCGCGGTCAAAGCGGTGCTGGTCATTCTCTTTTTCATGCACGTTCGCTACAGCAGCCGGCTGACCTGGGTGTTTGCGGCCGCCGGTTTTGTCTGGCTGCTCATCATGGTCGGGTGGACCTTTAGCGATTATCTGTCACGCGGGTGGATGAGGTAGTGAACGAGGCTTGAGCAATGGCTATGAACTGGCTTAAAACACCCTTAATTCTCACGCCAAGACGCAAAGACCGCCAAGAAAAACAACTAAGTCACCAATGCGAATTAGCGTAGTCGCCCGACCTGACAGGAGGGCGTTTTTTCCACCTGTCAGGTCTCGAACCCTACTTTGCGCCTTGGCGTGAGTAATCCTGTGCTGGCTAACGACCAAAATTGCGGATCACATTCCCAAGAATTTGACCCGCCTCGGCCAACGAGGCGGGTGGATAGTAGCTGAAGGCCAATCGCAACGTGTTTTCGCCCCGCGGCTCAAGGTAAAACTTCGGGCCTGGAATAAACGATACGCCAGCCGCTTCGGCCTGTGGCAAGAGGGCGCGGCTGTTCATCCCCGTAGGCAAGATCACCCAGGTAAAAAAGCCACCGCTCGGTCTGTACCAGGAGCACGTTGGTGGTAGCGCCTGCGCCAGCCCCCCCAATAAGGCATCGCGCCGAGCGCGGTAGGTGTTACAAAATTGGGCTACCCCAGCGTCGTAATCACCACTTTCACACAGCAGCGTGACAATTAGCGCGGTAAAATGATTGATGCCACCGCCACTATCGAGCAGCCCGCCGTCAGTCAACCGCCGGATGATGGATGGACTGGCCGTCAGCCAGCCCAATCGCACACCCGGCGCCAGTGATTTGGAAAATGAGCCGAGGCGCGCGACCACACCCAGTGGCGCTTGACTCCAGAGCGAAGGCGGCGGCGGGCCATCATAGGCCAGTTCACGATAGACATCGTCTTCGACAATGAGCAGGCCTTCGCGTTCGGCCAAGGCAATCAATGTCTGGCGACGGGCAGCGCTCAGGGAGATACCAGTTGGGTTATGAAAAGTGGGCACGGTATATAATAAGCGCGCCCGCTTCCCTTCCCTGCGCAATTCAGCGAGCGTTTCGGCCAATGCCTCCACTTGTAAACCATCACCATCCGCTGGCACAGGCACCAAGGTCAATGGATGATCGCGCAAAATGCGCACCGCCAGGTGATAGGTTGGCGATTCTACCAATACAATATCACCGGGGACGGTGCATAGGGTCAACAGTTGATCCAGCCCCAGCGAATTGCCACCCGTGATCATAATTTCGTGCAGCCCAGGCGTGCGCCCTTCCCGTTGCCCAATGCGCTGGCAGAGCCAATCAAGCAGTGGGCCTGGCCCAGCAGGATGACCATAGGTGAGGGCCGCAGCGCCATACCGTTGCAAGGCGGCCGTGCTCGCCCGTTGCATGGCCGCCACGGGCAAAAATTCGGCGGCGGGGTGGCCCCAAGCCAGGTCAATCGTGCCAGGGGTCAAGGCGATTTGCAACGTGGGACGAGCAGGCGTTGAGGTCGGATTCAAAATGGGCTCCTTTTCTGGGCGCGGGCCAGGCAGATAGTCGGCCAGCAGGCGGTATGTGATGGATGGTGCGGATGGATGGTGGGTAATGATTGGCCTACTGGCCGACTGTTTCGCGTTGCGCAAAGGCCGATAAGAGGGCAACCGTATTGACGCCTAACTCGCCAATATTGTAGCCACCTTCCATCACCACCAGGGTGGGTAGACCCAGATTTTCGATCAACGCCCCGATCTGGCCGAAGCCAGCGGTGGTGATGGCCAAATCACCCAGTGGATCACCGGCGAAGATATCGGCGCCAAACGAGAGCACTAGATAGTGGGGCGCAAAGTTGCGGATCAGTTGCAGGGCATTGGCTAAGGTTGCGCAATAGGCGTCATCATCCATCGCAGCAGGCAGTGGAAAATTGCGATGATAGCCGCGGCCAACGCCTTCACCTGTCTCATCCGCAGCGCCCACAAAATAAGGATATTGGCGATTCGGATTGGCATGCAGTGAGATCGTCAACACGTCGGCGGAATGATAAAAGATGTCCTCTGTGCCGTTGCCGGCATGGTAATCTATATCTAAAACCGCGGTGCGGGCCTGGTTGGCCAGGAATTGGGCCGCAATACTGGCGTTATTGAGATAGCAATAACCACCGGCAAAATCACGCCCGGCGTGATGGCCTGGCGGGCGACAAAGGGCAAAGGTAGCTGGCGCACCGTCTAGCAAAGCTTGCGCGCCGGTCAAGGCACACTGGGCGGCGTCAAGCGCGGCAGGGAAAGTGCCGGCGACAATCGGACAACTCAAGTCAAAGGTGTAATAGCCGATGCGCCCACCTACCGAAGTGGGCTTGTGTTGCCAGCGACGCGGCGGAAACGTGGTGCCCATCAGCACATCACGCGCCTGTTGTTTGAGTTGACCACCCTCTACCTGCCAATCGGCAAAACCATGCTGCAAGAAATCGACATACTCAGCATCGTGGACGGCTAGAATCGGGGCAAGCCCAAAATCGCGCGGCGCAACGATCTCTGCCCAACCGGCCTGATCCAGCGCGGCCAGAATAATGTCCATGCGGTCGGGTGACTCGAACATGGGCACCTTTTCTCCACCTTCCAAAATCTCAAACGGTGGATAATGTTGGCGATGTGTTTCGGCGTAGATGACTTTCACGTGGATTGGTTCCTTCCAAATAAAGTAGCTCATGTTACGCCAATCATAGAGATAACGTAGGGGTATGCGGTCGGCGGCGGAACCAACAATGGGAAATCCGCCAATGACATTCGCCGTCGATTGCGTGCCCGGCTGTGCAACCAAATTATCGTTGACGAGAACGGGCACGCAATCGACGGCGAAAAGTGTTGGCAGGTTTCCGGATGATTGGCCCGCCGCCCTGGGCGCCCGCTGGGCACCCCTGCGCTACTCGTTAGAGCATTGCTTAACCTGAGTAAGATAAAACTTTAACATAGAGGCGTAAAGTACGATCTAGACAATTAGCGCTGGTCAGCCACGATCCACTCGATCGTCTTGGTCGCCAGCTTGTCCAGCGCCTGCACACAGAGCGCCAAATGTTCTTCTTGCGTATCTTCGTCTTTATTATGCGAAAGACCGCGCAAACTTTGCACGAAGAGCATCACCGTGGGCACGCCCGCCCGTGCGATCTCGGCGGCATCGTGCAGCGGACCACTGGGCAAACGATGCACAGCGCCCGCCGTTTCGCGAATGGCAGCGTCGCATAATTCAATCAAGTCAGGATGGAATGGGATCGGCTCAATCTGCCAGATGCGGCTCCACGCGACCTCCACCTGCTCTTCACGGGCGAAACGTTCGCTGGCCGCTTTGGCTTCTTGAAACATCGCCGCCAATGACGCAGCGTCGATGTGGCGCTGGTCAAGTGTGATCTCACATTCGCCCACCACAGCCGTGACGATGCCTGGTTTGGT
>JAPLGZ010000427.1 GCA_026389895.1 Chloroflexota bacterium
AACCGCGCGGTTGACCGCTACTGATCAGATAGAGCGGTTGGGTTAGAAAATAACTTTGATTCTTGATATTTTCAACAGAAGGCAGTTGATTTTCAAGCCGCACAATTCGTACCTGTTTCTGTCCGGTCAGGTTTGTGGCAATGGGCGTTGCTGTGGCCGAAGGATCTGCGGATTGCGCCGCCAACGCATCGATCACATACGCGCGCGAAACATAGCCAATCGCACCGGGATTCTGTGCCACATAATCAACGACATCTGCACTGCTTGGCATAACCACCGCTGTCAGCGCTACTGGTTCAAGCCCCATCACCTGCGATTCAAAGAGATACCGACTACCGCTACCGTCCTCACGGCTCACCAACTGCACTGCGCTTGGCTCGCCACCCAACATGGACCAATCTATAATTTGCCCACTAAACAGGTCACGTAGTTGTACAAGCGTAAGGTTTTCGATTTTATTGGCGGGGTCTACGATCAGCGCCAAACCATCCAACCCAATCGGAATATAGACAAAGGCCGAGGATTTTATCCTGGAAGCGCCCGCGTCGAGAGAAGCGGGCGCAGACGGTGTTGCGGTTGTCGTCATCGCGGTTGGTGGGAGCAGCGTGCTGGCTGCCAGGTCGACCTGACCTGCGCGCAATTGTTCCTCGCCCGCTACACTTGAACTACCCAACCAATTGAAGAGAACGTTAGGATGTTGGCGACTGAACTCGGCGGTGAGATCATGCAGCACGGGTTGCATGGCCGTTGCCCCAGCGATTGTGATGGTTGTTGGTTGCGGCGGGTTTACTGCGGCCTGTTCACACGCCCCCAACACCAACATGAGACCAAGCGCGCCCAACAAGATGGCGCGCCGGTAACCAATCAGCCCTCGCATCATTGGGTTTAATTCTCGACTAACTTTTTCTGGAGGCCAGCGTATTATGGGCAAAGTAGCCTTTCAAGAACGCTGCGCTGCCAAATACCGCTCACGTTGTTGATGGCGAACCGTCTGATCGCTCATCTGATAACGGGCGAGAAAGGTCGTGCGAAATTCTGCAAATGTGCCAGCCGCCAACTGGGCGCGGATTTGGCGCATGAGATCAAGCATAAACTGGATATTATGAATGGTGCCCAGCCGTAGCGCAGTAATTTCGCCCGCTTTGTATAAATGGCGGAGATAGGCGCGGCTGAAGGTGCGACAGGTATAGCAGGTGCAATCTTGCTGCACTGGCTGCGGATCTTCGGCATATTGGGCATTGCGGATATTGACTCGGCCATCGGGTGTCAACAGCGCCCCATTGCGGGCAATGCGCGTGGGCAATACACAATCAAACATGTCAATGCCCCGATAGACGGCCTCTACAATATCCTCTGGTGCGCCAACACCCATCAAATAACGGGGTTTATCAATGGGCACAAACGGACAAGTTTCGTCCAGGGTGCGGTACATCTCTTCTTTGGTCTCACCCACGGCCAGACCGCCAATGGCGTAGCCGGTAAAATCAAGTTCGCTCAAAAAGCGGGCGCTTTGCTGGCGCAAATCTGGATAAATGCCGCCTTGTACAATGCCAAACAGCGCCTGATCTGGACGCGTATGGGCCTTCTTACACCGTTCGGCCCACCGGTGCGTACGCTCTAGCGCCTGGAGCAGATAATCCCGATCCAGTGGATTGGCGCATTCGTCCAATACCATCGCAATATCTGGCCCCAGCGCCTGTTCAATCTCCATCACTAGTTCTGGCGTAAAGCGATGGCGACTGCCGTCAATATGGCTGCGAAACGAGACGCCATCTTCGTCCAACTTCATTTGAGCGCCCAAACTGAAAACTTGAAATCCACCTGAGTCAGTGAGAATGGGACCATGCCAACCCATAAATTGGTGAAGACCCCCAAATTTTTCAATCAAGCGATGACCAGGGCGTAGGTAGAGGTGATAGGTATTAGCCAAAATTAGTTCACAACCGGCCGCCTGGAGATCGCGCGGCTCCAGCGTTTTGACATTGGCTAAGGTGCCAACGGGGGCAAAAGCCGGCATTTGAATCGGACCATGCGGTGTTTGAAATGTACTAAGGCGGGCGGCGCCTTCTGTTTTATGAACGGTAAAGGCAAAAGCAGGCTGCATAATTATCTCGGCATTCCATTGAGCAGGTAAGGGTCCGCATTCTGATTGGTCAAAAGGCTGGTGATGGGAATCGATCCACTGACGCACGTCCCCTGGCCGACTTTGTTACAAGGCGATTGAATCGAGAGCCGACCACTATGCATGCTTGCTCTTTCGTGCATATTAAATAGGCCAAAACTACCAAACTCGCCATACTTGTCAATCGTTGTATCAAAATCAAAGCCAACGCCATCGTCTTCAATTTCAAAATAGAGATTCTCACCGTCGACGTGCACGCGAATCCAGATATTCTTGGCTTTGGCATGTTTGCGAATGTTATTTACAGCTTCTTGAATAATGCTAAACACTGTGCTCGCGCCGCTCATGGTCAAGGGTAGATCAAAGGGGACGATTTCCAGATGGATCTTTGATTCAAGTGACGCTTGCAACTGTCGGTGATAGGCATGCAAGGCCGGAATCAACCCCCGGCTTTCCAAAATTACAGGCCGTAATTCAAAGAGCAATGTTCGGATTTCGCGGTTAGCTTGGCGTGCCAACTCTTCAATCGCGTCGATCTCTAATTGAGCCTTGGCATAATTTTGATTGGTTAACTGGCGACGGGTCATGTCCAGGTTCATGATGATCAGGCTTAACATTTGTGCGGTATTGTCATGTAACTCACGCGCCAACTGATGGCGCACCTCTTCTTGCGCCCGGATGATCCGTTCTTGATCGGTGCGCAGATTTTGGTACAATTCGGCATTTTGCAGGGCAATGGCTGCTTGATTCGCGAAAGTTTGCAGTAAGGCCTGTTTTTCTCCATCAAAGGCCTGGCCTTTTAACGAATAGACTACAATGACACCCGTCACGCGCCCGCGGTAACTTAAGGGGACCGCAGCCACGCTACTTTTATCCAAATCTGGCTGATCTTCACGCGCCACATGTCGCCAGTCTACATCGGCCCGGCGGACGGTCAATGGCCGATTGTACGTAACACTCCACCCAGCCAGCCCCGAATGAATGGGCATCACGCGTTCTATTTTGTCCGGCTCCACCCCAAAGCCTGCCTTTGCAAAAAGGCGAAGGGCTTGTTTGCGCGCATCAATTAACCAAAGTTCGCTGCGATCCGCCCCAGAAATCTCCAACACACTTTGGGTAATGGCATGCAAAATGACCGAAGCATCCAACTCACTGTTGATCGTCTGGCTCACTTTATTTAAGGTGGCCAACTCATGCACCTTCATCTGTTCGCGGGCAAAAAGTTGGGCATTGTCCAACGCAATCGCTATCTGTTGGCCTAACATCGACAGCCATTCGACATCATCGGTTGTAAAGCCGCCCGGTGTCACTTTGTTGAGCAGTTCCAGCACCCCAATCGTGCGATCGTGAGCCCGTAACGGCACACAAAGAATGTCATGGGTTGTAAATCCCGTCTGCGAATCAACTGCTGAATTGAAAAATTTGCTCTGGCTTGTATCATTGACTACCAGTGATTCACCATGAGTTGCCACCCAGCCAACCACACCACTATCTAACGGGATCCGCTGCTCTTCGAGCAAATGGGCTGCTGCCCCTTTGGTAATCATAAAAACCAATTCTTGGCGGTCGTAATCGATGCTAAACAAGGTGGCTGCTTCTGCATTAATTACATACGCTGCCAACTCGGTGGTTTGGTGAAAAACCGATTTTAATTCCAAGCTGCTTGTGACAGATTGGGCAATTTGGTATAACAAATTAACCCGTTCTAGTTGATCACGACTTGCGCGTAGATATTGGGCGCGTAAAGCATTGCCGGCAAAGACCTGCACTGCGATATCCAGACTACTCTGAGCTAGACCAGACGGGGCACAATTGGCTGCAAATAAAAAACTAATGGTGCCCCGCACAATTTGCTCCACCACGATCTGGATATGCCAGATAATCGTGTTGTCTGAATTCGTGGTGATCACCGCCAGCGTCGCCGCATCATTGGCGCTATCCAAAGTCCCGGGTATCGTGATCAAGGCTTGTTCCCATTGATCAATTTGCTGAAGGTCGGACTCTGGCCATTCGCCAACGCGCGTCACTCGATGACTGGGGTCTGGACCTGGTTCAA
>JAPLGZ010000732.1 GCA_026389895.1 Chloroflexota bacterium
GGGTTGATCGAAATGCCTTCAATTTGGGCTAAGCCTTGCGCCAACGCTTGGGCATTGGTGTGGTCGTCGGCCAGCCGCTCCACCATTTCAGTGATCGCGACAATACCCGCCGCGGCAATGATCCCGGCTTGACGCATGCCACCACCCACGATTTTGCGATTGCGGCGTGCTTTGCGAATAAACTCCGCACTGCCCACCACGACGGAACCGACCGGCGCTGCCAAGCCCTTGCTCAAGCAGACACTCACGCTGTCGGCCTTTTGCACCAAGCGCGCTGGTGATACATTTAAGGCGACCGCGGCATTCCACAAACGTGCGCCATCGACATGGAACTTTAGATCATGGGCGTGGGCTAAATCGCCAGCGGCATCCATATACTCCACCGATAAGACCCGACCCCCACATTGATTCTGCGTGTTTTCGAGGGCAAGCAAGCGCGTGGTTGGATAGTGTTCGTTGTCGCCGCGGATGCTCTCTTCGACCATTTGCAAGTCTAAGGTGCCATCGGGACGATTGGGCAACTGGCGCGTGTGAATGCCGCCCAATGCCGCCGACCCACCCTGCTCGGCCAAGAAGATGTGCGACTTGTCTCCCAGAATGATCTCATCGCCGCGGCCACAATGGCTGAGGATGGAGATCAGATTGCCCATGGTGCCGCTGGACACATAGACCGCGGCCTCTTTGCCCAACATTTCGGCGACCATCGCTTCCAAACGGTTAACGTTGGGATCTTCGCCAAAGACATCATCACCGACCTCGGCTTCGGCCATCGCTTTGCGCATGGCTGGCGTGGGCTTGGTGATGGTGTCGCTCCGTAAATCGATTACATGCTCACTGGTGGTCATAAACGGGTTCCTTTTCTAATCATGAATCGTGAATCATTAACCATTCATGATTCACGATTTGCAATGAGGCGTTAACTACTCTGGCATATCAACGACGATCTTGACCGCACCCTCATCACGCGTGCGCTGTAATTCATAGGCATCCATCACTTGCTCAAATGGGAAATGATGCGTCAACATTGGCCCGACATCGGCAATGCCGCTGCTGATCAGATCCAATGCCATCCAGGTGCAAGATTGGTTGGGGTCGGTGCTAGCGCCGACGATGGCCTGCATTTGCAGACATTTGCCAAAGAAACCCTCAATATTAAAAGGCATTTCGTGGGCGCGCGGCACGCCAAACTCTAGAATAAAACCATGCCGTTTGACCAGATCAATCGCTAGGTTGATCGATTCCACTTCGCCAGCGGCTTCTACCACCACATCGGCCAAGCTACCATTCAGAATTTCTTTGACGGCCTGCACCGGGTTCACCACCGTATTGTGAATGGTATGGGTGGCACCATAGTGCTTGGATAAGTTCAGGCGATGGGCTTGCAGGTCTACACAAATCACGCGGCGAGCGCCCAAGCGGCGCAGCATAAAATTCCACCAAAGGCCGGCCGAACCCTGGCCGATCACGACCACATTTTTGTCTACAATGTTGGGCAATTTTTTGGCCGCATAGATGATCGTGCCCAACTGCTGCCCTTGGAGCAGATGTTCGATCGGCTTGCCTTCGGGCAGCACCAACACATGCTCGATCGGCGCCAATAAATATTCGGCCATCGCCAGGTTAGTCGGGGAGAGCCCCATCGCCAGATCACCAACATTGATGCCTGAACCTGGCGCATCGATGGCTTCGATCACGCCGACCATCTCGTGGCCACTGGTGCCGGGCGGAAATGGATATTCCTCGGGATGGGCATAACAGAGCAGATGAATATCACTGCCGCACAACGATACGCGTTTGGTGCGGATCAATGCGTGGCCTGGTTTCAATTCAGGTTTGGGCGTTTCGACAAATTGTGCTTTACCGGGGGCGACGACTTGCACCGCTCGCATGGGATTTCCTTTCGATAACAGAGTTTGTGGATAGAGCTAACAGGGCAGGAACCCCACCCTAACCCTTCCCATTCGGCGGAGCTCACGTCGACGCCTGGTAAGGGAGGAAACTGATTGGTGGACAGAAGAAGTCACTCGTTCAGTCCACCAATCGGCTCCCTCCCTTACCAGGGGAGGGCTGGGGTGGGGTTTTTGTTATTTGCCAAGGTCAAAGGCGCGTTGATAGACCTGTACGTAGCCGTTGTAATTGATATCGCGCGGGTTGCCGATGGTCTGGGGGTCTTTGAAGGCGATTTCGGCGAGCAGTGGAATCTCGTCTTCGCTGAAACCTAGTTGTTGCAACGAGGGAATCCGCAAATCTTTGATCAGCCGGTAGACCGCTTCGACGGCCTTTTCCGCCGCTTGCCAAACGGATAGACCGCGTGTATCTTCGCCGAGCGCTTTGGCAATGCGCGCAAATTTCTGCGGCTCGCCCATGTAATTGTATTCCATGACCGGCCCCAACAGCCACGCGGTCAATGGCCCATGTGGCACCGTGTCGTGAACGCCACCGGCAGTTTGGCTCATAGCATGCGCCGCGCCAGCGCTTTCGGTGCCATAAGCCATGCCACCCAACATGGCGGCCATGCTCATTTTGTAGCGTGCTTCCTGGTTCTGGCCCTGGGCATAGGCGACGCGCAGATAATCGCCCGTGTATTCCATCGCCTGCAAGGCTACTGCATCGGGCCAGGCCTGGGCATAGGCACAAGTGTAACACTCAATCGCGTGCGCCAACGCATCCATCCCCGTACCAGCCGTGATCGGG
>JAPLGZ010000049.1 GCA_026389895.1 Chloroflexota bacterium
CTATGAGCCTAATTCGTTGGGCGGCAATGCCAAGGAAGCGACCGCCGAGCAAGGCGGGTATGTCAGCTTCCCAGAAGAGATGACGGGGACCAAGGTGCGCCAGCGCAGCGAGACCTTCAGTGACCATTTCAGCCAGGCGACGATGTTCTACAACAGTATGTCGGCTGTGGAGAAACAGCACATTGTCCAGGCCTTGCAGTTCGAACTGGCCAAGGTAACGGTTAAACCAGTGCAGCAGCGTATGGTCGATCTGTTAGCGAATGTCGACACGCAATTGGCAACGGATGTATCGGGCGCACTGGGTCTAACCCCTAAAGCTGGCAAGGTGAATGCCAACGCGGGCAAAGCCAAAGGGCTGAGCCAGTTGGAATATGTGCCGAATACCGCAAAAGGTCGCAAAATCGCGATTTTGACGGCAGACGGTTCTACAGGGGCTGATATTACGGCCATGCAAAGCGCGTTAAAGGCCGCTGGGGCCACGGCAGAGGTGATCGCGCCCCACTTGGGCGCCATCAAAAGCGCCGAGGGCCAACAAGTGCCGGTCAACCAACGCTTGGCGGATGTGGCTTCTGTCCTCTATGACGCGGTCTACGTGCCCGGTGGTGCGCAGGCGATCAATGCGATGAAGGCCAATGGCGATTTCATCCACTTTGTACAGGAAGCTTACAAGCATTACAAGGCCGTTGCGGCCAGTGGTGAAGGTGACACCTTACTGAGTGCGGCGCTCGATCAAAAAGCGACCTCTGCGCCGGGCGTGGTGACTGGCAAGGACGGTGGGGCTGTAGCCAAGAATTTTATCGACGCCATCAGCAAACATCGCGCCTGGGATCGCCCCGATACATCGGCGATTCCCGCGTAGTAGAGCAAGACAAATGATCGGAATCAGCCGCGGGTTAATGGTCATTAACCAAATAAATCGGTAATGGGCATTCTAACCTGCTTCAGCAGGTTTCGCCTATCAGGCGGCGGTTTTAACCGCTGCGGTACGCCCGCCAATTGCCGAAATAAATTATTAATGCCCATTGACCCTGCGGCTGACAGGGCTAGAAAGTCGCCTCAACGATTAGGAATTCAGTGCCTGTCAGCTGCGGGGTCAATGGGCGCAACTAGTTGTTAGTTTGTGAAGCAAAATTTATGTATCCTTTTATGTATCTATCGACCTCGCATGACATATTCCAATCATTGGTTTTACCTAGTAGGATAAATAGGCCTTACAAAAGCCGGTATAGATAAAGCGTGCGTTAATCACTTTTGCCACTCACTAACGCCTATGTCGCAAATATTTCACCCCAGTGCAAATACATTTTCGCGGGTTAGCATCTTTGGCGCCCTCTTTTTTATTATTGGTCTCGGTGGCGTGCTCTATGCCTTTATGCATTCCCCGTATGTCACGCATGTTGGCGTAGTCGTCCCGCAACCCGTGCAATTTAGCCATACCCATCACGTACAGGCGCTTGGCATCGACTGTCGCTACTGTCATACCTCGGTCGAAGATTCCAGCTTTGCTGGTGTGCCACCCACCCATACCTGCATGACCTGCCACTCACAAATCTGGACCAACAGCCCCATGTTGGCGATGGTGCGTGATAGCTACAAGACCAACCAGCCCATCGTCTGGAATCGGGTTCACAATGTGCCAGACTATGTCTATTTTAACCATAGTGTGCATATCAATAAAGGCGTTGGCTGTACATCTTGTCATGGCCAAGTGGATCAAATGGCGTTGGTGGCCAAAGCTGAACCGATGACGATGGAATGGTGCCTGGAATGTCACCGCAATCCCGAACAGAATGTGCGCCCGCGCGACCAGGTGTTTAACATGGCCTACAAGAAACCAGCTAACCAAACGGCGTTAGGCGAACAATTGGTCAAAGAGTATCACATTCCCAATGGGGTCCGTTTGAGCGAGTGCTACATCTGTCACCGGTAAACGCTAGGTTGCTCTATGCCGTGGCAACGCTTAATAAACAACGCATGTTACGCAGGTAAAAACGTTACACGAAAAAAAGAAATCCACCCTTGTGTTCGCGCGCTGTGTAACTGCTTTTGCCGATGGCTTGCGCAACATGCGGAAAGAATAACAATGATTGGTCTGCCCGAGGAGGCACGTAGAAGATGACCCCAGCCGAGATGAAACGTTTTCGTCTGCGCTTAGAACAGGAGCACGCCGACACTCTCCAGCAAATTGAGGCGCTAGAAAGACATTTGGCGGAAGATGATGAATTTGATGAGACGCTGGCGGATCAGAATGATGCGGCCACGCGTCTGGTCGATCAGGAGGAGACATCAACCGAGAGCGCGCAATTGCAGGCGATTGTTGCGCAAATTGATAAGGCATTGGCGCGCATAGCGGATGGCACTTATGGGGTCAGCGAAATATCTGGTAAGCCGATTCCGCTGGAACGACTGGAGGCGCTTCCCTCCGCAACGACGTTGGTCGATGAATAGCAGCGTGCAGCCAGAGAATGATGTTGCTCGACGAACAGGCGGCGGAGATTCTCGCTTGGATTGACCCGCTGGCAGAACTGGTGCGGAAGAGTGGTGGCACGACCATCCGCAGCATCGGTCAACGCTAGTCGCTCCGTGATAACGACGCAGATTTTGTGCCACCCGAACCCATGATAAGCGCTGGCGCGATGCCACGACATCGCCGATGAGTAAAATGACGATGCAACGAGCAGTTTGCTGGAAGTGCGCTTAGTCCTGACCGAAAAACGCATTTGGTTCCTATACGAAGTCAGCACCGGCGGCCCAAACGAAGCCTAGCGTCCCCAGGATCAATCGGACGCTCAAGCAAGCCTGCTCGATGCCACACCTGATTACACTGATGGAGTCTACTGCATGAGCAATCAAAAGCTCACTCTGGCCGAAATGCGTGAGCGCCTGCGCGAAAGCGCCAGCGCAAAAGGATTCTGGCGCAGCTTGGAAGAGTTAATGGATCTGCCGGAATTCTTAGAGGCGTTACGGAAAGAATTTCCCAGCCATTTAGCCGCTGGCACCTATAGCAGCAGCCGGCGCAACTTCTTGAAAGCAATGGGCATGAGTTTGGTGATGGCGGGCGTGAGCGGCTGCGGCGCGCAGCCACCCACCGAACGCATTGTGCCGTATGTCAAAGAGCCCGAGCAACTCGTTTTAGGGAAGCCGCTCTTTTACGCCACGGCCATAGAGCGGGGCGGGTTTGCCACCGGTGTCTTGGTGGAAAATCATGAAGGGCGCCCGACCAAAGTAGAAGGCAATCCCCAACATCCGGCCAGCGTGGGCGGAACGAACGCCTTGATCCAGGGGGAGATTTTCACCCTCTATGATCCAGATCGCGCCCAGGTCGTCACCAACCGCGGGCAGATCAACACCTGGGAGGGCTTTTTAAATGTGTTGCGGCCCAAGCTGAACGAGTTGCGCAACAAGCAGGGTGCCGGGCTCTATGTGTTGACGGAGACCATCACGTCGCCGACATTGGGCGCACAACTGCAAGCTCTACAGGCTGCCTTTCCGCAAGTGCATTTGCACCAGTATGAAGCCGTCAGCCTGGATCAGGTGCGGGCGGGGACTCACTTGGCGTTTGGTCGCTCGGTGAACCCGCTTTATCATTTTGATAAAGCGGAACGTGTGCTCGCACTGGATGCGGACTTTCTCTTTAGCCATCCGGGCAGTCTGCGTTTTGCCCGTGAATTTATCCGACAACGCCGCTTGTGGGACGCCGAGCCCCAAAACGCCCAAATGAATCGGCTCTATGCAGTGGAAAGTACGCCGACCATTACCGGCGCCAAGGCCGACCACCGCTTAACGTTGCGCGCCGGGCAGGTTGAAGCGTTTGCGCAAGCGCTGGCCCAGGCATTGGGGGTCAAGTTTACGGGGGGTAATTCTGCGGCCCTACCCGAGGCGCAACAGACCTGGTTGCAGGCGCTTGTGCGCGACTTGCAACAACATCGCGGGGCCAGCCTGGTGATTGCCGGTGAACATCAGTCACCCGCTGTCCATGCGCTGGCCCAGGCCATGAACGTGGCGCTGGGCAATGTGGGGACAACGGTGACCTACACCGAACTTGTCGAGGTGAACCCCACTATCCAACTTGATTCGTTGCATCTGCTCATCGACGATATGATCGCCGGCAAAGTGGACACGTTGCTGATCATCGATGCCAACCCCGTGCGCAGCGCGCCAGCGGACTTTGGGTTTGCCGAGCATCTACCCAAGGTTAAATTTCCCATTCATAGCAGTTTATATGCGGATGAAACCTCGGCGCTCTGCCAATGGCATATTCCAGCGGCGCATGCCTTTGAGGCGTGGAGTGATACGCGGGCTTATGATGGCACGATCACCATTATGCAGCCGCTGATTGCGCCATTGTTTAACAGCAAGTCGCGCCACGAAGTGCTAGCGGCGCTCCTCGGCGAGCAGCCGGAGCGGTCGGGGTATGCCATTGTACGCGATTTCTGGTCACAATATTATCAGAAGCTACCGAATCGGGCGCAAGCGACGGAAGAGGCTTTTTGGCAGACTTCTTTGCATGATGGTCTGGTGGCGGGAACGGCGCTGCCCACGATTCAGGTGGCGCTAGCGGCTAATTTGACCCTACCAGCGGCCTCCGCCAACGCTACTACGGACGCAGCGGCCCAGAGCCTGGAGATCAATTTTCGCCCAGATTCTTCGCTCTGGGATGGTCGTTACGCCAGTAATGCCTGGCTGCAAGAATTGCCTCGCCATTTGACCCTGCTCACTTTGGACAACGCGGCCCTGCTCAGCCCGGCCACCGCTGCCCGCCTTGGACTCAACAACGAAGATCTGGTGGAATTACGCTTTCAAAAACGTACGCTGTCAACACCCATTTGGATCGTTCCTGGCCATCCAGACGATGCGGTAACGGTGCATCTAGGGTATGGTCGCATCCAGGCAGCAGAGGCAGGCACGGATCGCGGCGGCGGCTTTAACACGTATGCCATTCGCACCTCGTTGGCGCCTTGGTTTGGCGACGGCTTGGAAGTTGTCAAGGCCAACGGTAGTTATACGTTGGCGTCTACGCAAAGCCAAAATGCGCTAGAAGGACGCGATATTGCGCGGTTTGGCACCTTGGCGCAATTCCAGGCCAAGCCCGATTTTGTCCAGAATGAGTTTGATCACCAGACCGGCGTCGGGTCGTCAGAAATTAGCGCTCCGTCACTCTACCCAGAGTATAAGTATGATGGCAACGCCTGGGGCATGACGATTGATATGACCTCTTGTATTGGTTGTAATGCCTGCACCATCGCCTGTAACGCCGAAAACAACATTCCGGTTGTCGGCAAAGAGGGTGTAGAGCGGGGCCGGGTGATGCATTGGCTTAAGGTAGACCGCTATTATGTGGGTGAACCAGAGACGCCGGACACGTATTTTCAACCCAGACCTTGTATGCATTGCGAAAAAGCCCCGTGTGAACCGGTCTGTCCGGTCGAGGCGACGGCGCATGATTCGGAAGGGTTGAACCAGATGGTCTATAACCGCTGCGTGGGCACCCGTTATTGTCAAAATAACTGTCCGTATAAGGTGCGCCGTTTTAACTTTTTCGACTATACCGAAAACGATAGCCCACTCTTGGCGATGTGGCATAACCCCGATGTGACGGTGCGTGGACGTGGCGTCATGGAAAAATGCACGTATTGCATTCAACGGATTAATCAAGCGCGGTATGAAGCAGAAAAGGCCGACAACCGACCCATCCGTGATGGTGAAGTCTTGACGGCCTGTCAAGAAGCTTGCCCCACCCGAGCGATTGTCTTTGGCAACATCAATGACAGCCAAAGTCTGGTGGCAACCCTGAAGAAGTTACCGATCAATTATGGGATGTTGGCCGAACTAGGCACCCAACCGCGCACGACCTATTTGGCGGAAATGCGTAACCCGAATCCAGAGTTACAGAATGTGTGATGCGTGATGCGTGATGAGCTAGAGCATTAAAATGCTCGGCTGACAGGTTCAGGAAGTCGGGAGCCCCCTCGGCGCAGGCACTAGGTATTTAGTCGCTGAGGCGACTTCCTGAACCTGTCAGCGCAGGGTTTTAACCCTGT
>JAPLGZ010000468.1 GCA_026389895.1 Chloroflexota bacterium
CGGGCGGGGTCAGCGCCAACTTCATCGCCCGGTGGGACACGACAACGTCCACCTGGGCGGCGCTGGGCACGGGGCTGGACAGCGCTGTCTATGCCCTGGCGGTGAGCGGCAGTGACCTCTATGTCGGCGGCTTCTTCACCACGGCGGGCGGGGTCAGCGCCAAAAACATCGCCCGGTGGGATGGCAGCAGTTGGGCGGCGCTGGGCACGGGGCTGAGCACGGGGGTGGACGACTTTGTCAATGCCCTGGCGGTGAGCGGCAGTGACCTCTATGTCGGAGGCTACTTCAGCACGGCGGGTGGGATGCCCGCCAACAACATCGCCCGGTGGGACACGACAACATCCACCTGGGCGGCGCTGGGCACGGGGCTGAGCGGCCCTGTCTATGCCCTGGCGGTGAGCGGCAGTGACCTCTATGTCGGCGGCTACTTCACCACGGCGGGCGGCAAAGCCGCGCACCGTGTGGCGCTGGCTCGCCTATCGTACGAAATCGCGGTGCAAGGCAACGACAGTGCCATTGCCAACGGCGACAGCACGCCCACGGCCAGCGATGGCACCGACTTTGGCACGGTTGCCGTTAGCGGTGCGGCCATTACGCGCACCTTTACCATCAGCAACAGCGGCAACGCCGCCCTGACCCTGGGCGCCAACGCCGTTACGCTGGGCGGCGCGGGCAGCAATTACTTTGCGGTCAGCAGCCAACCCAGCGCCACGCTGCCGGCGGACGCCACGACCCGCTTTGTCCTTAGCTTCCACCCAACCAGCGCCGGCGCCTTTAGCGCCACCGTGGCGATCGCCAACAATGACCCCGACGAAAATCCCTACACCTTTGTTATCCAGGGGGTTGGCCTCGCCGAGTACACGTTGACGCCCGCCATGGCCGGTACGGGCAGTGGCACGGTCAGTCTCGACCCGCCCGGTGGCACGTACATCGCTGGCACAGTCGTCACCGTCACGGCCACACCAGCCACAGGTTCAACCTTCACGGGTTGGAGCGGGACGTGCAGCGGCACGGGTCTGTGTGCGGTGACAATGGACGCCAACCAGGGCGTTACCGCGAACTTCACCCTGGCCGCGCCGCGCATCGCGGTCAGCGTTGCACGGGAAGGGGCGGCCACCGTGACCGCGGGGACGGTCGTCACCTATCAGGTGACCATCACCAATGTTGGGCCCATCGCGGTCGTGTTGACCAGCATTCAAGGGACACCCCAGCCCCTTGCCCAGAATCTTACGGCGGCGGAGGTCCAGCAGTTCGATGCGCCGTGTGCCGCGCCGCTCACGTTGGCGGTGGGCGCGGTGCAGCGCTGCACTTTCACCTGGACGGCGGCGGGCAACAATGGGCAGCAAGTAAATTTTGTGGTAACCGCGAACGGCACGGCCAATGGCCAGGCCGCCACTGTCAGTGTCAGCGGCTTCGCCCCAGTCCTCATCAGTGTACCAACCGCGCTCGGTGAAAATAACGAGCCGCAACGCATCTACATTTTCTTGCCGTTAGCCGCCAAATAGTAACCGACTGATTGAATCGTTTTTGCCGTTGGATGTAAGTAGCAACTACTTCTCATCCCGCTCCCGAAACGGTAGTTCGGGAGCGGGAAATCCACCCTCTCCATTATCCGTAATCGCCCCTTCATCCCGTAGACGACAGCCTAAGCCAGACCCTGATCGGGGTGCATTTCAGATTGGGGACCACGCGGGTGCGTGGCACTGGCCAGCAGATCTTGGGTAAAGGAAAGTGGTATTGGCCAGTGCCACGCACCCGTCGCTTACCCTAAATCTGAAATGCACCCCGCCTGATTTCACATGCTTGACAACAGATCTTGTCAGGTGTACGATTCTTCTTCACGCTCACGAAAATCGACTTGCCGGCGCTCGATCTAAGGGTTGCCGCACATTCCGGCCTTCAACCCGTTTCATCCTATCGGCAGTCGATCTGATTACGGCAACTGCCCAAAGCACTGCTGGCCTATAGCGAAAGGATTTCGGCAATGGCAAGAATCAACAAGTGTATTGAACTGCTGGCGGAGGGGCAGCCGATCTACGCCACGCATCCCTCCAGCCTGACCTATGAAGCTGGTCTGGAAGACGCCAAGACTTGGGCGGACATGCTGCTCATCGACTTTGAGCACCATCCGTTCGACACCGTCGGGCTGACGAACTTTATGCGGGGACTGAAGGACGGCGGCCCAACCGCCAGCGGTCACCTGACGCCAACCGTCGTCTGTACCTTGCCCGCCAACGCCATCTCACCCGAAGAAGTGCGCTACAATGCCTGGCAGGCGCGCCACGTTTTGGCTGCGGGCGTTCATGGCATTCTCCACACCCACACGCGCACGGCGGAATCAGTGGCGGCGTTTGTGCAGATCACGCGCTACCCCTTTCAAACGCTGGGGCAAGAGGTGATTGGTGAAGGGTTGCGCGGTGCGGGTGGCCAAAGTCCAGCGAACGCCATTTGGGGCTTATCCACCGCAGAGTATGCCAAAGTGGCCGACCCGTGGCCGTTGAACCCGCATGGTGAACTGTTGCTGGGCCTGAAGATTGAGGACCGCCATTGCCTGCAGAATGTCGATGCCATTGCGGCCGTGCCGGGGATTGGCTTTGCCGAATGGGGTCCCGGCGATATGGGGATGTCCTTCGGCCATCCTGATGCCCATGACCCGCCCTATCCCCAGGATATGAACGACGCGCGCGACAAAATCAAGGCCGCGCTCGACCGGCAGGGCATTGCTTTCTATTCGAGTTGGGCAGACCCCGCCCTGACGATGGAGCAACGCCTCGACTACTCGATCGATGTCTTGGGGGTGAAGATGATGGGCGCGCCCAACAAAGCCTGGGCTGACTATGGCCGGCTGAAGACCGGTCGGACCATGCCGGTATAGCGGTCGTAGGGATTGACGCGCACAAAGAGGTTATGATGAACCTTGATCCAATTTCTTTTGACAGTTTTGTCATTCGTCCACCGACGCGCACAGATCTGCCGGGGATTGTCGAAATGCTCGGCGCAGCGGCGACTGCAACGTATGGGCAACCTGAATTCACCCTGGAAGCGTATACAACCGAGTGGGAGGCGCCAAGCTTTGACCCACGCCGCGATAGCCGGGTGGTGGTCACCGCCGCCGGCCAGATCGTAGCGAGCGTCGATCTGATCAGCAATCCACCCCATGTGCGCAATTTCTTCTATGTGAGCGTTCATCCCGCCTATAACGGGCTCGGCCTGGGCAGCTATCTCACGCAATGGGCGGAGACTTGTATGCGTGAACGGTTGGACGAAGCACCGGCCGGCGCACGCGTGAGCTTGCTCGCCAACAGCATCAGCACCCATCAGGCGGCCTTCGTCCTGTTGGGCGAGCATGGCTATCATTATGTGCGCAGCTATTACAACATGCAGATCGAGCTGACCAGTCCGCCACCATCCCCCGTTTGGCCGCTGGGCATACTCGTCCAGCCTTTGCAGCCTGGTGAGGAAGCCGTCCTTTATCAGGCCGATGAAGACGCCTTCCAAGATCATTGGGGACACGTTGCCATCTCTTCAGAAGCGAAGTTTCCAAGCTGGTGGCAGGCCTTGCAAAGCACTCCCCATTATGATCCAAGCCTGATCTGTTTAGTCCGTGATGAATCCCAACTCGCCGGTTTCGCCATCTGCTTTCCCGAGAATAACGAGTTTCCCGGTATGGGCTGGATCGAGCGCTTGGGGGTGCGGCGGGCTTGGCGTCAACAAGGGTTAGGGCTGGCCTTGCTGCACCACTGTTTTGGTGAGTTCTACCGCCGGGGCATTACGAAAGCCGGGCTCGGGGTCGATGCCGCGAGCCTGACCGGGGCGACTAAGCTCTATGCGAAAGCCGGCATGCACATTTTCCGCCAAATCGATGTCTATGAGAAAGAGCTAAGACCTGGCCGTGATCTGACGACCCAAATGATTGAATCGCACCCTGGGTAACGCCGCCAATAAGCCTATGATAGCCTTGCGAGCAACAACGAGCGGGCGATCCTACCAGGCTATACCGCCGAGGGTAGCGCCGCCGTCCGCCTTGTAGATGGGCAGCTATGGGGTGCGGTCAGATCACGGACAGGGGCACAGGCTTATCAGGTGACTCAAGTCGACGCTGAGATTGTGGAAGCAGCGTTGGATAAGTGCTGCCATCCAAACCTATATCCCACAGACGCAGGGGCGTGGGCAAGATTGGGTGTTGATCTTGGAAGACCAGGCGGCTGGACTGCCGTTGCCTTAAAATCAGTACAGCAACATATGATGGTATACGTTATGG
>JAPLGZ010000865.1 GCA_026389895.1 Chloroflexota bacterium
TGGGGCTGTCGGCATCGACATGGAGATGGACAGTGCGAATATCTCGTCGCCAGAATTTAGTCAAGGTATGGTGCAGGGCACTAGCCTGATCCAAGTTGCGGTTAATTGCCGCCGCAATGAGCGAAAACAGGGCCAGGCTAACTCCTCGGCTACGCTGGCATTTAGTTCCACAGCGAGCTCTTCCGTCGGCAAAGCCAACCACCATTGTGGCTAGACAAAGGCGGCCAACGAATGTTCGTTGGCCGCCTTTAGGGTTGCTTAAAATCCGAGTCGACCTTTTAACCGCGCAACGCAAACCCCTGCACGCCTTCCACGAAAAAGCGTTGGAGACGTAGGAAGAGCACAATTAAGGGCAGTGTCGCCACAGTCGCCATGGCAAAGGCAAACGGATAATCCTGCACGGTGCCGCCTTGGGGGAGACCTTTGACTTGTGCGCCGACAAAGAGCATGCGTTGAATGCCCAGCGCCAGCGTCCAAATTTCTGGATTGCCCGAACTGACAATCAACGGCCACTGGTAATCATTCCAAATGGCCACAAATTGGAAGATCACAAGCACGGTCAGCACGGGTTTGAGCATCGGCAAGTAGACCGTCCAGAGCACCTGCACGGTACTGGCTCCGTCAACACGCGCCGCTTCCTCAAAGTCGATGGGGATGCTATAAAAAGTCTGGCGTAACATAAAGATATAAAAGACATTGACCAAGCCAGGGATCAACAAAGCCGGCCATTGATTGACAAAGCCGTGACCGCCCTGGCCCATCCAAGTATTGCCACCCGCGCCAGGGAAACGCGCCATCATCACATAGGTGGGAATCCAGAAGACGATCCCAGGCACCATCAACGAGCTGAGCAAGTAGAGGAAGGCGAAGTCGCGCCCCCAAAATTTGAGGCGCGTAAAGGCGTAACCAGCGATGACGGCAATCGCGCCAGGCACCGCAATATACCAGGCGCAACGGATCAACGTGTTAAAAATCCACTGCCAGAGTTGAACTTTGGCGCTGAAGGTCGGGGTAAACATGACAGAATAGTTATCTAGGTAGAGTTTGCGGGGGATCGGCAGCCAGGGATTGGCGTAAAAATCTTTCAGGTCGGTAAAAGAGCCAAGCAGGCTGTAGACCAGTGGGAAGGCCATAATAATGCTGCCGACAATTAGTGTGCTGTAGACGAAAATTCGTCCCCAAGTCACCCGTTTGCGCATTTGAATTCCTCTCGATAGCGTGACGAGTTGCATAGCCCAAGTGGACAATCAAGTAAAGCCGTCACGGTAAATTATTTTCTGAGTGTTTCTACGATTCGGCCTGACCGCGGCTCAACAGGCGCATATTCGTCAGACTAAAGCCTAACAGCACAATCGCCATGATGATCGAGCCGGCACTGGCCAAACCCAACCGCACATTGACAAAGGCGTCATTGTAAATTTGCAGCAACATCACATTCGTCGTGTCAGAAGGGCCACCATTAGAGATCAGCAGAACCGACTCAAAGATCTGGAAGCTGGCAATCATGCCGGTGACCAAGACGAAGATTAGCATCGGGCGCAAAATTGGCAACGTAATATAGCGCAGCAACGCCCACTGGCGCGCGCCATCGACCATCGCGGCTTCGTAGATTTCGCGATGAATGCCCTGAAGTGCGGCTAGCAACAGGATGACTGGCCCACCGAGACCCCGCCAGATCGTATAGATAATAATAAAAAAGCGCATCCAGCCTGTGCTGATCGTCCATACGACAATTGGTTGGCCGAGCGCCTTCAAAATGGCATTGAAGATCCCATCAAAGGGCGAAATAAAGGCAAAAAAGACCTGCGCCATGATCGCGGCGGAGGTCAACGTCGGGATATAAAAGAGTGCGCGGTAGACGCCCCGCCCAAAGACCTTTTCATTGAGCAGTAATGCAATCAAAAAGGCGATACCCGTCTGCACAATTAGCGTGACCAGGGCAAAGAGCGTCGTATTGAAGAGAATTAAGGGATAGGGGTGGCTGAGATAGGTTCTGTAATTCGCCAGCCCAACCCACTTGGGGCTATCGTAGACGCCAGTCCAACTGGTGAAGCTGACATATAAGTTTGCTACGACTGGAAAAATAAACAGGATCGAATAGTAGAGAAGAATGGGGGTCAGGATCAGCCAACCTTCCAATGCCTGGCGATGGCGATAGCGCCAGCGCGTCCACTTTTCGTGCGTGGATAATGGGGGCAACGCAATGATTGCTTGTTTTGCCGTTGTACTCATTGTTTTATGGCTTCCTAAGGTCATTTTTAATCAGCAATTATCAGTGGAACAGGGGTAATCACCCCTGTTCCACTGATAATTGTTCATCGATTCACGAATGATTTACGAATGGACTAGGCAGCGGCGACGACGGCATCCGCCGACTTTTGTGCTTCATCCATCAACTGTGTCACCCCGGTATCAGTGGTCAGCAGTTTGGTGATCAGATCATTGTAGACCGCCCAGATTTTCTGGGGATCTTTGCGCCACTGGGGTAGCACGCCCAGATCAGCAGTTAGCAAGAGGTCGATAAACATTTTATTGCCCTCATCGGCCTTTGCTTTGAGGCGCTCTAGCGCGCCGCGGCGCGACGGCAGGCGACCCAAGACAGAGGAAGCCATGTCCTGAGCGTCATCTTCTTGGAAACAACGACAGAAATAGAGTGACTCTTCGGGATATTTTGTCTTTGACATCACAGAGAGAATTACGTTACCAACCACACCGGTTGCGGGGATGCCATCTTTGTCGGGGATCGGCACTGGTGAATATTTGGCATTCTGGAGGCCCGAATCTTTGGCCCATTTGACGTGCCAGGAACCGCAGATCTGCATCGCCGAAACGCCTTTGAACAATTGGCTATAGACCTGACCTTCATCAGGGTTAAAGCTGAGGCCCGGCGGCGTAAACTTGTGAATCTGGCGCAGGAAGGTCAGCACCTTTTCACTCTTGGGGTTGTTAAACCAGGGAGTTTTGCCCTCATCTTTGTCCAGATCAGCACCAGCCGTTTTGCTATAGACAGCAAAGCGCAAAATGCCACCGATCAGGAAGCCAACTGGCCCTTGCAATGTGTAACCATAAAACTGGTCTTTACCCGCCGTTGTAATTTTCTCAGCCTCTTCGAGCAATTCACTCCAGGTTGCAGGCGCTTTCTCAGGGTCGAGACCGGCCTTTTCGATCACATCCGGGTTGCGCTCAAAGCCGAAACAGCCGGTAAACTGCGAGATGCCATAGATCTTGCCACCGGTAACGGCGGCGGCGTACGTGCCCTCGACCATATCGCTTTTGATATCGGCGATCAAGTCGTCCATGGGCAAAAAGGCATTTTGTTCCGCATAGGGTTGGATATAGTTTTCGCCCACGATCACGTCGGGTGGTGTGCCGCCCAACAGGGCTGTCACCAGATTCTGACGCAGCTTCTCATCCCAGCCCATATCCATAAATTTAAAGGTGGCATTCGGATATTTGGCCGTAAAATGGGCATTGATCGCGTCTTGATAAGGCTTATTGACGGCCGCGGCTGGGTCCATCCCGTTTACCGACCAACCGATAATTTCGATTGGTTGTGCGGCAGGTGCGGCGGCGCCACCACCGCTGGCCTGGGGTGCGGCGGGCGGCGTACAGGCGGCCAATGTAGCCCCAGTGATCACGAGACTTGAGAGTTGTAGGAATTTACGTCGAGATACATTTTGGGAGCGCATAAATTCATTTCCTTGGGTTTGAATATTTGATGGCTTTGAGCAGATAAACACCGGCAGACAAAAACAAAAGGGTTAGGGCTTGTCACCTCCTTTGATCACAGAAGCGCAATCTATCTCATCGATTAGGGTATTGTGGTAGGGCGGGAGCCGGAAGCTTCATCGCACAAGGATATTTTTTTGTGTCGACAAATGATTATTGTTTTCCCTGGTTGTGTAATACCATAATCGTTTTTCCTTTGCAAATCGCTAGAATCGTTTACTCCTGACAGCTTATAGATAATCACTTACGTGGACCATGATCTCCACTGGATGCCGCTGATTCAGCTGTATAGTTTTAACTGTTTTGGCGAGATGCGAAGTAAATATGCAATGATTGCATACATTTGCACATATGCAGTTTAGAGACGCCGCTTTATAAAGATAGGGTACAAAAACAGAGGGGTGACATAAATTGTCACCCCTCTGTTTTTGCGCCCTATTGGGCTGGCGTTTGAAAATCAGTTAAACAACTGAGATAGCTTTATCCGACTCCAATAACGCCACGTGCGTTGCACCCAACCGTTGGGATCCTTGAGCGCAGTGATGTTGCCCTGAACATTTTTTGTATATTGCTGCATATGGATCTGAAGTTCTTCAGGGCTAAGTGCATTGACAACTGGGTCGCCATAGGCTTGCCAGAACGTTGTCGTCTGCGGGGAGTCAAAAACGCCCATCAAAATAGCGGAAAGATAATCGGCCTGGGCAACTGTGCGTTTTTGAATTTGGGTAAGCGATAGCTCGCGTCCAGGCAAGTTAGGCAGCACAAAAATGGCAAGTAGCAATAAAGCG
>JAPLGZ010000075.1 GCA_026389895.1 Chloroflexota bacterium
CCGCGTACTTCGATCGCATTCACCAGATAATAAGGTGTATATTCAACGCCGAATTGGTCGAGGGTTTTGCGCAAATTAGCCTGGCTGGCCTCAGCCTGGTTTACAAGTGTGGTGTAGACAAAGCGGCGGCGCTCGTCATAATTCTTGATCGTCGCGGCCGAAGAAACATCGGCCTGATCTTTGAGAATGACAAAAATTTGATCACCATATAGGCCCGGTGCGCCGGCTGTAAAATAAAATGCACCACCACCAACCCACAACAAAAGCACAGCGAGCCATGTCCACTGGGTAGGGCGAAAGTTTGCCAGATGGTGGCGGGCTACCAAGACAACTAGACCAAGCAACCAACCGATCAAGAGTGCAACCAGCGCCGCCTGAAATGACCAGCGCAAGATTCCATCCTGCACTTCGAGCCCCATGCCATCTGGATCAACCAAAAGAATCATAATCGCAGCGGCCAGCCCAATCAGCCACGCCATGCCGCGCCATTGAAGAGACGCTTGGGTTGGTTCACGTGTGGCGCTGAGCCCAATCGCCGCCCAGCCAAGCGCCGGTAGCGCCAGCATCAAGACAAGTTGCGCGCCGTTGAAGCTAAAGGCGCTGGCCATGATCAGCAAAGCGAGCCCGGCCACAAACCCGCCTGTCGCCAAGTCACGGAACAAGCCGCGCGTCTCAAATTGCAGCGAGCGTAGCCAGTAACCCCGTAAAATGGCGCTGGCTGTCCAGCCGAATAGCAGACCAGCCACCAATCCGAGCAAGCTATCAAGCACCGATCCCAGCGCGCCCCAGACCAGCCAGGGATAGGCAAAGATCGCAGCCGCGCCCAGCGCCAATAGGATTCGGGAAGGCAGCGGGAGATCATTTTGAATTTGGCTTTCCGTTGCAAAACGTTGGGATAAGCAGGTCAAAACCAGGCAAATTACACTGGCGCAGATCTGTAAAAGGAGGATCAACTGGCCTTGGGTGGGGAAAAGCCAGCGGGTGGGCGCGAGCAGCAACAAAAAGCCGGTTGCCCAGAGCCAAGTTTGGAACATAGCGCGATAGCGCGCGGTGCGCCAAAGGAAAACGAGCAACAAAAGCGGGATGCCGATCAACCCGGCCTGCGCAAATGACGCCCACACGGGTACATTCGTCATGGTGCTGGTCAAGCCCAACGCAGGGCCGGCCCAGCCGATCAATTGTGCCCCAAACGAAACAAGTACAATCCAGAGCGCCATCAACCCGGCCATCAGCCGTCCCCAGAATTTTTGGCTGCCCGAGCTAGTGAATCGGAGCGGATCAGCCATTGGTTCTGGGGTAGGATCAAATATGAGGGGCGTTGTCATGAACTTTATCTCCTTTGGGGCTCATCGCCTGGGCCGGTCTCGATTCATGGCCCGCCTTCTGGGAAGCGGTCAGGCAGTTAGGGTTGACAGGATCTATTGTGACCGCTTCCCGGCAGACTAGAAGCTCACGCTTTCAAGCACGTGCAAACAGGCATCAATCTCTTCGATCGTATTGTAATGCACCAAACCGAGGCGCAAGAGCCCACCGCTGGCTTCCAAGCCCAGCCGTTCACTGAGCGCCACCGCATAAAAATTGCCATTCCAGGCAAAGATGTTTGCTGCGGCCAGGGCTTCGGCCAATTGCTGGGGTGTCGTATTCTCTTTGCGGATCGAGACGGTTGCCATCCGACTCTGCCATTCCGCAGGGTTGGTGATGCCATAAATGTGTACACCTTTGATGGCCTGTAAGCCACTAATCAGTCGCTCCACCAACATTTGTTCATAGGCTTTGATCACCGGCCAGGCGGCCTGCAACTTGGCGCGTCGCGGGGCATCGACATTGGCCCCGCCATAGCACACGCCTAGCTCGGCCAGATATTCAATTGCTGCCCCAACCCCGGCTAAGCCTTCATGATTTTTGGTGCCCGTCTCCCATTTATCGGGTGCTTGCGCGCCGGCGGGACGTACCCGATACGCTCGCAAACGATTTAGGTGTTCACGTTTGCCATAGAGCAAGCCCACATGCGGACCGAAAAATTTATACGCGCTACAGGCCAGAAAGTCACAATCGAGTGCCTTCACATCGATCAACCCGTGCGGCGCATATTGCACGGCGTCGATGAAACTGTACGCGCCCACGGCCTTGGCCCAATCAATGATCGTTGCCACATCGTTGATCGTGCCGCTGGCATTGCTGGCATACCCTACCGCCACCAACTTGGTGCGCGCGGTGATCAGCGAGTGCAAATGCGCCATGTCCAGGGTGCAACTCTCCACATCAATGTCGGCCCAGCGCACTTGCGCACCGCGATCCTCGGCCATCATCAGCCACGGCGCAATGTTAGCGTCATGATCCAAGCGCGTGAGCACGATTTCATCTTCAGGGCCGAACTCTGCGGCCAGCGCGTGACTCAAGGCAAAATTCAGGCTTGTCGTATTATTGCCAAAGACCACTTCATCCACATCGGCGCCGAGCAGATCGGCCGCGGCCTGGCGCGCATGATCAATGACAATATCGGTGCGGCGACTGGTTTCAAAAACACCATGCGTGTTGGCATTGCGGCGAATTAAATAATCGCTGATAGCGTCGATTACACGCTGGGGCGCCTGTGTGCCGCCGGGATTGTCGAAGAAGATGCCAGGTTTGCCATTGTACAACTCTTGCAACGCTGGAAATTGGCGGCGAATGGCCTGAATGTCGAGCATGACGGTGTTTTCTCCAATTTTATGATGGATAGTAGGTGGTGATTGATTGTTCAGACGCGGAGGAGCCTCACCCCCCGCCCGAAGGGCGGGGGGTGAGGCTCCCTTTTATTTTATCTTCGGCAACTCATCGGCGAGCAGCCAGACGCGTTCGTTGCCGATCAAACTGGCCCATTCACCGGTGAGGGCAAATTCCGCCAGTTGACTAAATTGCCGAGGCTTGTCCAGCCCGAATAGCGCCTGGATGGCCTGGACGGGTTCGGCCAGCACTTTACGTTTGGGCACGGTTACTTCGATTGTCGCCACGCTGCCGTCGTTTGGCAAATTGGCCACCTGGCAGGCCAGATCCAGCGCTACCTGAAAATCACCCAAGGCATCCACGAGTTTGTGGTCCAATGCTTGCGCGCCCGTCCAGACGCGCCCATTGCAGATCGCATCTAGGTTCTCATAGGCTAAGGCTCGTCCTTCGGCCACGCGCTGTTTGAAGTTGCCATACACATCACGAATGCTCCCCTCAATTTTGTCGCGTTGGTCGGCATCCCAAGCGCGCGTATCTTGATAAATATCGGCGTGTTGGCCGCGCTGAATCGTTTGGCGATTGGCGCTAAGCTTCGCGTAGGCATCCTGTGTCACGGGCTTGGCAATGATCACGCCAATGCTGCCGGTAAGGGTGGCCCGCTGCGCGACAATTTTGCGCCCCGGCGCTGCAATATAATAACCACCACTGGCGGCGACATCACCCATATAGACAATGACCGGCTTCTCGCGATCCAACAATTTTAATTCATGCCAGATCAGATCACTGGCCAAGGCCGAACCGCCACGTGAATCTACATGCAAAATTACCGCCGCCAAGCGATCATCCGCCCGCGCCGCCCGAATTTGTTGCTCGGCGGTCGTGCTGCCAATCGTGCGTTCACCCAGCAGTGGTAGCGGAATCGGAAAGGAACGACTTTCGCCGGTCATAATCGAACCCAATAGGCTGATAACACCGATACTTTGAGAATGATGGCGTTGCGGTTGTCGCCAGAGCAGTTTGTGGATGCGCGTATAAAAGTCTACCGACGCCGGGCGATCTGGCGCACCCAACCGCACCGGCAATTCGTCTTCATAAGCAATCTCGTCGATCAGCCCGTGGGCCAGGGCTTGTTCTGCGCTCCACGGTGCTTGGTCAATCAATGCCTGCACCGTTTCGATTGGCAAATGGCGTCCCGTATGAATGGCATTGACAATGTCGTTGTACAAACTGTCAAAGAGCCAGCCAATTTGATCGGCAAATTCAGGGCTCATGTCGGCGCAACTAAATTGATCGGCGGCGGTTTTCCACGGCGCAATTTTCACCACGTCCATCGCAATGCCCAAACGCGCCAGCGTTGTTTTATAAAAGGTCGGCGCGCTGTGTAGACCAAGCACTTCCCAAGTGGTCAGCGGTGTGACGCTGATCTTGTCGGCGGCGCAGGCTGCGACATAACCCGCGCTGCTGATTTGCTCTAGATGGACGATAATTTGCTTGGCGGTGGCTTGCCTTGGATGATATTGTTTGTCCCATTGGCGAAAACGACCAAAGAGCGCAGCCATACTCTGGGCCTGGGCCAGACTAAGCGCGACCCCTTTTAACAAAAAGATCACCCCTTTGACATCCGGATCACCGGCGATCCGTTGCAAGGTGTGGCTAAGTTCCTCGAGGCTCAGCGGCGTTTTGCGGCCTGGCAAATATTCATGCCACCAGGGCGATGTGGGTGAGCGTTCTTCAATTTCTCGATCAAGGACAATGACAGGATAATCGGGCAGACGCTTGCGAAAGATGCGGCGGCGCAAATTGGCGAGTGCACAGAGTAACTGTTGCCAACCAGCGCCCAGGGCCGCGCCAACCTGCTGGAATAAATTGAATAACCTTTGTTGCATGGTCTGTTCCCTAAATTAGATCAAGAAAGAGTAATTACGATATGCCGTCTGATCGAAAAACGTTTGGCCCTTCCTTGCGCTTCTTTGCGTCAAGTGTTTTTGATCAAACGGCGTAAAGTGATTGCTCAGATAAAAAACGAAAAAAGCGAACGCCAGTCGAAAAAATAGTAGAGATAAAGTGCGCCACCCACCAGAGCCAGCAGAAAAATCCAGCCGATCAACGCCCGTAGCCGGCGCATCCAGAGCTCGCGCCGGACAATTTTGTTGACGTTGCCCAAGGTCGCCGATTGGGTGATTTGGGCCTGCTTGATGATGTTTAATTCCTGGAAGAGACGCTCTTCAAGCATCTGGATAGCTGTGGTATTGGCTTGGAGTTTCTGCTCAAGTTCATCCAGACGGAGGAGTAAATTCTTCTCATAGATGCGCAGGGCCGGGGCAAGTTCGTTGAAGCGTGGTTCTCTGGTTTCGCCATTTTTGTCCGTTAGGCTTAGGGGCTCACCCTTGTTCAGGTTTCGGTCAACGCTCATTTTTCTTTCCTTGATCTGATCCTGTCCTGCGTTTTTCCCATAATCTATGATTGCCGAGCTTGATTATTCTCTCAGCAAACAAGAACTTTCGCAAACCACAGTGGGTATTCAACTTCGTGAACCGCGGGGGTAGATCGTGAACTGAGATGTAGATCGTGAACTGAGATCTAGATCGTCAACTAAAGGGTGTAGACGAAAAGGGGCGCCGCACACTGGACCCTTGGCCTGACGCCCATTACATCAACCGGTTACATCAAAAGGCGCAGGTTGTTTTTTGTATTGTAAGTGTAAACTTGTTGACGCTAACAAAGCCTCTCATCTAAAATCATTGACACTGGTCACATCGTCCGGGCGCGTTTCCCCAGGATAAGGGTCGGACGAGCCCAGGCTTTGCCATTATTGTCTATTATAAATAGGGAACCAGCTTACCAGGAAGCACGTTTGTTCAACACTTCCACTTATCTACTTTGCCTAATTATCATTGAACGAGGTTTTGTTATGTCATCTTTTTTGATCGAAGGTGGCCATCGACTTCAGGGTACCATCCAACCGATTGGTAACAAAAATGCAGCGATGCCACTGCTTGAAGCTTGTTTATTAACCGATGAACCGGTCACGTTACATAATGTGCCGCAAATTGGCGATGTGAATACGGTCCTTAGCCTCTTGGCTGGTTTAGGCGTGACGATTACACGCCAGGACGACAGCGTTACCTTGTGTGCGCGCAACGTGAACAGTACGACGCCCGATGCGCACCTGTTTTCGCAGATTCGTGGTTCGTTGACCTTAATGGGGCCGCTCTTGGCGCGCCATCAACACTTTATGGTTAAGCGGGCATCGGGTGGGGATGATATTGGCCGGCGACGGATTGATACCCATTTGCAAGTTTTTGAAGCCTTGGGGGCGCGCTTTAGCAGCAATGGCAAGTTTGAATTGCGCGCCGACCAGCGTTTGCAGGGCAAGGATATTTTGTTGGACGAAGCCTCGGTGACGGCGACCGAAAACGGCATCATGGCGGCAGCGTTGGCCAAAGGCACGACCATTCTGCGCAATGCGGCCAGCGAGCCCCATGTGCAGGATGTCTGTAAATTGCTCGTCAAAATGGGTTGTCCCATCGAAGGCATTGGCAGCAATACCCTGATCATTCATGGGCAAGAGCGGCTAGGTGGCGGCGAAATGCGCATCAGCCCCGATTTTATCGAGGTCGGCAGTTTTATCGGTCTGGGCGCGATTACGGCCGGCGAACTGCGGATTGCTGGCGTGGCGCCCGAGCATTTGCGGATGATGGAGATGGTCTTTGTCGACCGTCTGGGTGTTCAGATGCATCTGGAAAGCGAGCCGACCGCTGGCGCTGAGCCATCCTATACACTGGTGGTGGAAGATCAACAAGAATTACGCGTCAAGCCCGATTTTGGCGGCGCTGTGCCTAAAATTGATGATGCCCCCTGGCCTGCCTTCCCACCGGACTTGATGAGCATTGCCTTGGTGACGGCAACCCAGGCCCAAGGCACCGTGATCATTCATGAAAAGATGTACGATGGACGCCTCTTTTTTGTCGATAAATTGATCGCCATGGGCGCACAGATCATCCTCTGTGATCCCCATCGCGTGGTCGTGATCGGTCCCAGCCGGCTTACCGGCCAACCCGTGAGCAGCCCCGATATTCGCGCCGGGATGGCGTTGGTGTTGGCCGCGCTGGCCGCCAAAGGCACAACGACCATTGGCAACGTTCGCCAGATCGACCGTGGCTATGAAAAAATTGATGATAAATTGCGGCAGTTGGGCGCGCATATTGAACGGGTGGATAGCTAGAAACTCATTCGACGCATTGGGAAAGCGGTTACACAGAGAACACAGAGAAAAAGCCTACACAGAGGAATTTTTATTGATATTGTTTCGTGTTCTCTGTGTAGCCGCTTCTCTTCTATACTATGCACTAGAGATTGGTGATTGGCGAATAAGGTGATATAACTAATCTCCAATCTCTAGCGCTATCTTCATCCACCAAGTGAGAAAATTCATGACCACGCTCGCCAAAACTGCCGTCATTGCGATTGGCGGTAATTCGCTGATCAAAGACAATCGTCATCCCGACCTGATCCACCAATGGGATGCTGTGCGCGAAACGGCCTCCCATATTGCCAATATGGTCGCCGCCGGCTGGACTGTTGTCGTCACGCATGGCAATGGTCCACAGGTTGGGTTTAACCTGCGCCGCAGTGAACTAGCCGCTGGCGAATTGCATACGATTCCATTGGATATTATTGACGCTCACACCCAAGGCGGCATTGGTTACATGTTGCAGCAGACATTGGCGAATGAATTCACACAACGCAAGATCGATCGCCCTTGCGTCACCTTTGTCAC
>JAPLGZ010000271.1 GCA_026389895.1 Chloroflexota bacterium
GAAAAACGCTCGTTTGCGCATGTCGCTACCGTCAACAAAGAGGGTAAGCCGCAAGTCTCGCCTGTCTGGGTGGAGTATGATGGTAACTATATCCTGCTCAATTCAGCCAAAGGGCGCAAAAAAGATCGCAATATCACTGAAAACCCCGAAAAAATCGCCATCAGCATCCAAGACCCCGACAATCCTTATCGCTATGTTGGCATCCAAGGTCATGTCGAAGAGATGACTGAGCAAGGGGCATTTGAGCACATTAACAAGTTGTCGCGCAAATATAATGGGACAGATTACCCACCCCTGAAACCTGGCGAAACGCGCGTGATCTACAAGATTGTACCCGACCGAGTAGCGGTGATGGGATAAGACCTGCGACCTCTCCCCTGAATCTCCAAGGCCGGGCGTGATGACGATCACGCCCGGCCTTTTTTTACGTTGCCAAATATACTTTTTTGCAGGTACAATGGTGCTTTACGCCAGAGGAAGCAACCCTGGAGAAGGCCGCCATGCTGAGTACAGTGGAAAAAGTTCGCCAACTCACCGCGCCAGTCATTGCGGTGCTTGCGCAATCACCCAGCGTTGTCGGTCTGCTCTGTTTTGGCTCCTATGCACTTGAAGTCTACGATGCCCATTCCGACATCGATCTCTATGTGCTCTGCGCACCCGAAATTATCCCTGAGGCGCGGCGAGAAACGATCTTTGCCGGCCTGCCAGGCAGCACTGAACTGCAAGTCCATCAAACGCATGCCGGTTGGGTGAGCCAATGGAGCCCGCAAGCGGATCGGCTGGTGCTGAACCAGATGCCCATCGAACTTTCCTACAACACGCAAAGCTGGGTCACAAATGTTGTCCGCCAAGTGACCAAGGAGGGGGCGCTTTCGCTACCCGAATTTACATTTCGCCCGTATACATTGTTGGGACTTTTAGCCACTGCGATTGTATTGTATGATCCGCTGCATGTGATTGCGCAACTGAAGGCAACGTTAGCACCCTATCCCCCGAAACTACAAGCAGCGCTTATTCGTGAAAAATTGCCCATTCTGCATGAATGGATGGCCGATTTACAGGATTGTGCGCAGCGTGAGTTGGGTGTCACAAGTTTCTTGTTTTATCTCTGGCACATTTGTGATGCGCTGCATGCGCTGCTGTTTGCGATCAATGAAACGTATGATCCGGCAGCCAAGCGCGCCGAGCATGAACTTGCTAAGCTGCCGTTGGCGCCCAGACATTTCATGGCCCGCTATACAAAGCTGCTTGAAGGTCCCTTCACACCCACCGGGCAACGCCATGCCGCCAGCGATCTTGCCAGCCTGGTCACCGAGACCATTGAACTGATACCTATGCCAGAAAGGAAGCCCGATGCCACAGCGCCCCTTCATCTATCCTGAGAGCCCACGCCAAGCGACGGTTGATCAATTGCACGGCCAAATTGTGCCCGACCCCTATCGCTGGTTAGAAGAGATCGACGCACCAGCGACCAGAACCTGGATTGCGGAGGAGAATCAACTCACGCGAGCTGTGGCGTTACGAAAAGTTTTCTGCCCCCAGTAAACGCGGTGGCCGTTATTTCTTCACGCGCAATGACGGTCTACAAAATCAAAGTGTTTTGTACTGGATGAATGCACTAACGGCTGAGCCCCAGGTTTTGTTGGATCCGAACCAACTGTCCGCCGATGGCACCGTTGCGCTCACCAGCTATTCGATCAGCGAAGATGGCCGTTTGTTGGCGTATGGCCTTTCGGCCTCTGGTTCGGATTGGCAAGAATGGCATGTGCGCGAGGTGGATAGTGGCCATGACTGCGCGGATCACTTGCAATGGATCAAATGGTCTGGCGCAGCCTGGACGCATGATCATCAGGGCTTCTTTTATGGCCGCTACGCCGAACCGGAAGCAGGGTTGGCGTACAAAGAAGCCAACTATTATCACAAACTCTATTATCACCGCGTGGGCACGCCCCAGGCCGAAGACTTATTGATCTATGAACGCTTAGACCAAAAAGAATGGGGCTTTGGCGGCCAGGTTACCGAGGATGGGCGGTATTTAATCATTCATGTTTCGCGTGGCACCGACCCGGAAAATGGCATCTTCTACCAAGATCTGCAAACGGATCATCATCCGGTGATCGAACTGCTTAATACGTTCGACGCCAGGTACCATTTCATTGGCAATGATAATTCACGCTTCTATTTCCTCACCGATTTTGATGCGCCCCTCTCCAGGGTGATCGCGATTGACCTTGCCAATCCGGCGCGCACCGCTTGGCAGACGATCATCCCCGAAACAACGGATACGTTAGAGAGCGTCAGCTTGGTTGACCAAAAGTTCGTCGCGGCTTATCTCCACAATGCCCATAGCTTGGTGCAAGTTTTAGACAAACAGGGCAATATGATCCGCCGTGTTGAACTACCCGGCATTGGCAGCGCTTGGGGTTTTGCTGGCGACCAGCTTGATCAAGAGACATTTTATGGTTTTATGAGCTTTACGCAGCCAACTACCATCTATCGCTACGACGTAGTCAGCGGCCAAAGTACAATTTTTCGGGCACCGCAGCTAGGCTTCAACCCGGCTGATTATGTGACAGAGCAAGTTTTCTATCCGAGCAAAGATGGCACACGTGTGCCGATGTTTATCAGTTACAAACGTGGCTTGCAACCAGACAAAAATACGCCCGCTTATTTGTATGGCTATGGTGGTTTTAATATCTCGCTAACCCCCAGCTTTGGCGTGGACCATCTGGTCTGGATGGAGTTGGGCGGCATCTATGCCCAACCCAATCTGCGCGGCGGCGGTGAATTTGGCAAAGCCTGGCATGAAGCGGGGATAAAGCTCAAAAAACAGAATGTGTTCGACGATTTTATCGCCGCGGCGGAATGGCTGATTGAAAACCAGTATACAAGTTCACCAAAGTTGGCCATTGGCGGTCACAGCAATGGTGGCTTGTTGGTGGGTGCTTGTCTGACGCAGCGGCCTGCCTTATTTGGCGCCTGTTTGGTGGGTGTGGGTGTGCTCGATATGCTGCGCTTCGATAAATTTACGATCGGTTGGGCTTGGACATCTGACTATGGCTCACCGGAGCAGTTGGATGAATTTAACGCGCTGCTGGCTTACTCACCGTACCATAATGTCAAACCGGGCACGGTCTATCCACCAACGCTAATCACCGTGGCTGATCACGATGATCGGGTTTTTCCGGCGCACAGCTTTAAATTTGCCGCTGCCTTACAAGCCGCCCAGGCTGGCGCGGCGCCAGCGTTGATCCGCATTGAAACAAAAGCCGGCCATGGCGCCGGCAAGCCGACTGCAAAAATTATCGAAGAGGGCAGCGACTGTCTAGCCTTCTTTGTCCAGGCGTTGGCGATGTCGGTATAACGATCCCCATCCTGTTAATGTGTGTTGTGGCGTGAGAATCCTCACGCCACGGTATGCCTGATTCTGTTGATTCACCTGTGTTCAAATAATATTTTTAGCTCACCAATAAAGGAACCAACCATGCAACGCGTCTGTTTTCTGTTCAAAGTAAACTCAGATAAATTAGCCGAATATAAAAAATCCCACGACGCCGTCTGGGAGGATATGCTCCAGGCGCTGCGTGAGACCGGCTGGCACAATTATTCACTCTTT
>JAPLGZ010000744.1 GCA_026389895.1 Chloroflexota bacterium
AGCGCCTCACCCCCGGAGGGTCTCCTGAACGGTAAAGCTGTTTCAGAAGCGGCGACCGGCAGTTGTTCTGTTCCCCCTCTCCTGAACTCAGCCCTTTGATTCAGGAGAGGGGGTTAGGGGGTGAGGCGCTTTTATTACGCGTTTTCTCAACTTTTCCCTAAAATTCGTTGCAAAATCACTGGTCTGGTGATGAATTAAATCTTGCCGGCCAACACGTCATTTAACTTGGTTTCTAAGCTACCGAGCGTCTCTTTGATGTTTGCGTCCTTGAGTAATACGGTTTGGACGGCGTCGGTGACGGCGCTATAGACTTCATCACCAAAAGGCGTGGCTAACCAGAAGCCGCCGTATTCCAGCTCATCGACAAAGACCTTGCGCAATGGATCTTCGTCCAACACCTTCTTGAAATCTGCCGAAGCCGCCGCAGATTTACGCACGGGCAGATACCCTGAAGCAATCGACCACTTAGTGACCGTCTCGGTGCTCGTCATCCATTTGATGAAATCCCAACTGGCGTCCTGGACCTCTGGTTTGGTTTTCCAGATTTGCAAGCTCTCGCCACCGTTCACCGTAAATGGCGCCTTGTTCTTGGTGGTGCGCATGGCCGAAACCTTGATATCGGTCAGTTGGCGATAGGGCGGGATGCGATAGGAGCCTTCATACTCGAAGACCACCGAGCCGGTCTCAAAGCCTTTTTCCATGGGTGGATTCGGGCTGATCTTCCATTCATAGACCATATCGCGCAGCCATTTCAGGGTAGCTTCGCCTTCAGGGCTGTTCACCAGCGTCTTGCTGTAATCCTCATTCGCCAATTCACCGCCGGCTTGCTTCAGGAAGTCATAGAAATAGCGCGCCTCGGGGCTGACCTGATATCCCCATTGATCGGGCTTGGTCACCGCCTTGAGCATTTCAACCAACTCATCCCAAGTGGGGTTCGTGTCCAACGGCTTAACGCCAGCTTCGGTGAGCTTGTCTTCGTTGTAGAACCAGGCCAAGTTGTTGGTGTCGAGCGGCATGCCCCACAGCTTGCCTTTCCAAACATTGGCTTGCCACAAAAAGTCATAGAAATCGGCTTTCTGATCGGCGTAATCTTTGGCCACGTAATCGTCAAGCTCGATCACGCCGCCCGTGTTGGCAAACCCCAGCGCGCCCCAACCGCCCGTCGGATACCAGGTCACATTGGGCGGCGCACCGGCGGCATAGGCGGCCAGGGTCTTTTCTTTGATCTCCGGCGTATGTTCCAGCGTTACTTTGGCGCCCTTGGTGGTGCTATTATATTCCTCGACCAACTTCTTCTGGGTGTCCAGGTTGGGCCCCCCGACAAAAAACCAATAGGTCAGATTGGCCGCATCTGCTTGCGCCGCTGACCCTGTGCTGCCGGTTTGCGCCGGCGCGATCCCAGGCTGACAGGCACTAAGGACGGCTATCCCCGCGCCCGCGCCCAGCATCTTTAGCATACCTCGACGACTTAATTTCCCCTGCGTGTTCATGTTGCTCCTCCTGAATTTGATGCGCATAAACCGAATGGTTGGTAAACTTTGTAGAGCGTCCTCACCCCCTGCCCCTCTCCTGAACGCGCCCGAAGGGCACCCGGCTGTTTCAGAAGAGGGGAGACAATCAACTGCATTTGTTGTGCTCCCCTCTTCTGAACTCAGTTCTTTGATTCAGGAGAGGGGGTAGGGGGTGAGGCATCCTTCATCCTTTCAAACCTGACATAGCAATGCCTTCGATCAGATAGTTCTGGGCTAGCAAATAGACAATGAGTACGGGCAGCGTCACCACCGTTGTGCCCGCCATTAATTCGGGCCACTGGATAATGTAAAATTGATCCTTAAACACAGAGAGGCCGACCTGCACCGTGCGCATGCTGTCTGAATTGGTGACCAACAATGGCCAAAGAAATTCGTTCCAGGCCTCCATAAAGGTAAACAGGCTGAGGACGGCGAGCGCCTGTTTGGATAGAGGCAAGATCACATGGCGCAGGATCAGCAGCCGATTACAACCGTCAATGCGCGCTGCGTCCTCTAACTCGCCGGGAATGGTCAGAAAAAACTGGCGCAGTAGAAAGGTGCCAAACGCGCTGGCAAAACCAGGGACAATCAGTGCATAGTAGGTGTTCATCCAACCCAGCCAGTGGATGATCAGAAACGAAGGGATTAGCGTCACCTGGCCGGGGATCATCATCGTTGATAAATAGGCAAGGAAGACGGTATCACGCCCCGGCCACCGCAAGCGGGCAAACGCATACGCCCCCATGCTGCAAAATACCAGTCGCCCCAACACAATGCTCACCCCAATGATCAGGCTGTTGAGGAAAAAGCGTGGGAAAGGCGCGGCACTCAGCGCGTTCGGGTAATTCTCAAAATGCAATGAACGCGGAATCCATTCCAGCGGAACCGTAAAGACTTCGCCGCGAACTTTCAGTGATGTCGAAATCATCCACAAAAACGGCGCCAACATCGAGAAAGCCAGCACGATCAAGGCGGCATGGATTAGAACCTGGCCGAGCAGACCACTCAGTTTGCGCCAGCTACGTCGGCGAGCTGAACTTTGCTGGATGGCACTTGGTCTGTATTTGGTGACAACCTCCGAATTCATGGCCCCTCCTCTTGTGGCTCACTCGTTGACCGCGCCACGACCCCAGAAACGCCACTGAATGGCGGTGATGACAAACATAATCAAACCCACCACGTAAGCCTGCGCCGACGCACGCCCCATCAGAAAACGATCAAAGGCATTGTTATAAATTGTGTAGATCACCACATCGGTGGCATGGAGCGGCCCACCGCGCGTCATAACATAAATTTGCCCAAAGACCTGAAATGAACCGATCACCAACATGGTCACAATAAAAAAGGTAACCGGCGCCAGCAAGGGTAGGGTGATATACCAGAACTGGCTCAGCGTGCCTGCGCCGTCGATCCCGGCCGCTTCGTACAGCGTGCGATCGATGCCCAACAAACCCGCCAAATAGAGCACCATGTAATAGCCGCAGGCGGCCCAGACCGACATAATGACAATCGACCACATCGCCAAGTTAGGATCGCCCAGCCAGGCCGTGTTATTCGGTAGACCAAGCTTGCCCAGGTAGTAGTTCAATAGGCCAAATTTTGGTTCGTAGATCCAAAGCCAGACTTCAGAAATGACGATAATCGAAATGACCGTCGGAAAGAAGAAGATCGCCCGGTACACTTTGTGGAATTTAATTTTCAGACTGAGCAAAAAGGCAATCAGCAGCGACGCTACCAGTGTGCCCGGCACATAGCCAATCACAAATTGCAGCGTATTCTTGAGGCTGCGGATGAATTCCTCATCTTGGAATAAAGCTTGATAATTGCCCAGACCGACAAATTTTGGCGGCT
>JAPLGZ010000274.1 GCA_026389895.1 Chloroflexota bacterium
AACATTAATAGGATTCTCGGCGCAAGATGGCACGGCAGACGAACATGTGGTGCTCAACACGTGGAACAATACGGGCGATTATTATATCCGGGTTAGTGGGCGCAATGGCACCTTTAATAATCGAGATCCCTTTCAACTCAAAGTGACCGTTTTGGGCGGTGCATGCGGCTCATTCATACCAGCCAACCTGCCCCCCAGTGGGACGAATCCGACGGCTGGCAATTTTAAGACCATCATTCTCCAGGATGTCAACCGGATGGAGGGGAGCGCCGCCGAAAAGAGCGCCCTAGTCAGCAAGCTCCAAGCCCTGGCAGGACGCAGTGAAGTCCAGGGTGTGCTCGTGGATCTGAGCCTGGATCCGCGGATTGTAGCGGTGCGCGACCAGGCCATTGCTAATAGCGGCTGTCCCTATGCCACAAATTTGTGGGCAACTGAGGCCCAGAGTATTATCAAGCGCTATTGGGAGTTGAATTCGGCCTTGGCCTACGTTGTATTGGTGGGCAACGACGGTGTGATTCCCTTCTTCCGCTACCCTGACCGCTCGCCTGTGTCACCGGAATCTGACTTTGAGCCGCCAGTTCTCGATAACAGCATTTCGGAAGCCAATTTGCGGCTGAAATATGTATTGAGCCAAGATGCCTACGGCGCGCGAACCGAGATTTCACTCCAAGATCGAACGCTGCCTCTTCCCGAATTAGCAGTGGGGCGCTTGGTGGAAACGGCAGCAGAAGCGAGCACCGTGGTCGATGCCTATTTAAGTACAGGTGCGGGCGTCGCACCACGGCCCAGTTCGGCCCTGGTCACCAGTTATGGGTTCCTCGAAGATGGCTCGCGGGCAGTCCTCCAGCAGCTACAAGATGGGCTGACCCCCACAAGCGGACCGGCACCGACAATCGATTCATTAATCGACCCGGCCGCGCAACCGCCCGAAGATCCACATTCCTGGACCGCCGATCAATTGCGAAATTTGCTATTGGGTAGTCGCCATGACCTGATCTTCTTGGCTGGTCACTTCAATCCCAGCCGGTTATTGGCGGCTGATTACACGACGACCGTTTCCGCCGCAGAAATCGCCGCGTCGCCGGTCAATTTTACTAATGCGTTGATCTACAGTAGCGGTTGCCATTCGGGCTACAATATTGTCAACGATCAAGGTGTGCCGGGTGTAACCGATGCACCGCCAGACTGGACGCAGGCTTTCGCACGCAAAGGCGCGACGCTGATTGCCGGCACGGGCTACCAGTATGGCGACGCCGATGCCACGGAGTATTCCGAACGCCTCTATCTCAACTTTACGCAACAGTTGCGCATCGGGACAGGCCCCGTGGCAATCGGTAAGGCCTTGTTAACAGCCAAACGCGACTATTTGGCGACTACGGGCGTGGAGATCGATGGCATCTTTGAAAAGACGATTCTTGTTTCTACCCTCTTTGGGTTGCCCATGCTAAGCGTGGATCTGCCCAACCGGATTGCTGCCCCCACCCTGCCACCGGTGGTATCAGGCACATCGCCAGTTTTGGCTGGGACACCCGGCGCAACGCTCAAGCTGCACACAGCAGACATCACCATAACCCCCACGCTGCAAAGGGTGACCAAGGACTTGATCAATGCTGCGAACAATGCACCCGTGCAGACGGTCTATTACACCGGTGCGAATGGCGTGGTGGCTCGTCCTGGTTATCCGATCTTGCCATTAGAGATCGCCAATGTAACCAATGTTGATGGTGTTGTGCGCGGGGTTGGCTTCCGTGGGGGGGTCTTCGCAGACGAATCAAATATCCAGCCCCACACCAGCGTCCCAGCCACCGAATTGGCAGGCAGTCATCCAGTCTTCTACTCACCATTTTTCTTCCCGGTGCAGCCGTGGCAAGTCAACTACTACGACTATCTGACTGATCCTCTCAATGGCACTATCCGGCTCATGGTGACGCCGGTCCAATATAAATCAAATGCGGCTGGCTCTGTGACGGGTACGCTACGCCACTTTACATCCATGCAATTCCGACTTTATTATAGCCAAGACAAGAGTGCGGCCGCACTCGCTGCGCCGCCGACCATTGCACACGTAGGGACCCAAGTAAGTGGCGACACGGTGCAATTTTCGATTGAGGTAAATCGCAGCAATGAGGTGGCCGGTGTTCAGGAGGTCTGGGTCACCTATAGCACCGTCAACGGAACGACCTGGCAACCGCTGGATCTTATCCGTAATCCGAACAATCCGGGCTTGTGGGAAGGCACTTTGACTGGTGTACAACCGGCAGATTTGCGCTTCATTGTGCAGGCGGCCAGTGGGACGGGATTGATCAGCCTGGATACGAACCAGGGTGATTATTACACACCGGGCATTGATCCTGGCGCGCTCCCCCTTCCACCCAGCAGTGGCCAGCCGCAAGCACAGGCCACGACGATTACCCTACAGAATCCGCCAAACGCTGGCGCCTTTGGGGAGCAGGCGGCCGTCACCGCGCGCCTAACCAGCAACGGAACACCACTGGCGGGTCAGTTGATCAACTTTGGGCTCG
>JAPLGZ010000713.1 GCA_026389895.1 Chloroflexota bacterium
GCAGATCGCCCTGCGCGCGCGCCGCTGCTTCCCTCTGGTCAGGCAGATAGACGGCCAAGCGGGGAGCATCGATCTCGAAGCCGTAACGCGCACAGGTGATGGCGTGCCCCGTGGGGCCGCGCGTCTCTTGGCCCAATGCGGTTACATTGCGCAGTGCGGTGAGGTAGAGCATCAAGTCGCCTTGTGGGGCAATACTCTCAATGGCATCGTCGTGCAATTGCCAGTTGCCATCACCTTGACGGACAAAGGTTTGACCGTTTTCAACTTTGACGCTCGTGCCGCTGTTCGGGGCAGCCACGCTGCCGCTGTCGTTCCAGAGGGTTAGCTCCAGCCGTTGATCACGCAGGTTGTTTTGCCCTTCTAGGCGTACGGTGTCGCTGCGGCTGCTGCGTCCCACGTTGGCCAGGGTGGCGAGCGGGATCGTCACCTGAGTTACATCACTGGTGAAATGGTAACTGCCGGCCGCTTTGGCCTTTTCCCAGGCCGCGGTGACGGGGTCGGGGGTTGTAAAAGGCAAGGCGGCGTGGCCTGTGCTTGTCGAAGGCCACCACAAGATGCCGAGCAGCCCGACGGCTAAGAGCAGCCCTGTGAGCAGCCATCTAAACCGCGTTGGCGAACGCACACCAAGCCGTAGCCAGTTTAATAGGGATTGATGGCGTCTGAGTTTTGCCCAATGGATCTCCATAGATTGTCTCCTTGCTTTGTTGGTCTAGTGCCTGCTTGGTCCGCAAGCCGCCAGATTAATTGAAGAGATGCGATATATCTGTTTTTTGGGAATCGCCCTGCGTCTTTACTACTTTGCTATCTCATCGGTTGTTTGTTGGTCAGACAGAGTCCATGATACAGAGTGACCGTTATAAAAAAGGGCTGCTATCGTTATAAAAAGTGGGTCTACCGTTATAAAAACCGGCGACTAGCGTTAAATGGGGAAGCGTACAGGAAGCAAGTGGGAAGAAAGGGAGACACGAGAGCAGACGCGCGGCTCTCGTATCTCCTGTCTCTAGCTAGCGGGTAATCAGGGGTAGGAAAAGTTGCTGGACGACGGTGGTCGGGTCGGCGGGATTTTCGTCATCGACGTCGTCGTGAACATGGTCAGCGTCGGCGGGATCATCCGCAGCCGCTGGGTCATCTGGCTCGGCAGCGGCTAGGACGACACCACTGGCGGCTTGGGCGGTTTCCCAGGCTTCTTCGTAGTGGGAGAAGGCGAGGTCAGGGCGCTGCTTGGCCAGGTCTTGTTGGGCTTTGGTCAGTTCCTTGTTCGCCTTGGCCAGTTGCTTGGCATTGCCGCCCACTGCGGTCGTCTCGGTGATGGCTTGCTCGGCCAGCGTGCGCCCGACGCCGGTCAAGGTGGTGATGGCCGCGGTTACGGTCGCTGGCGGTGATTTGAGGGTGCGTAATTCCTTGATGGCATCGCGCAGGCGGTGGAAGGCTTTCTCGCCCTGGTTGGACAGGTGGTTGCCATCGGGCAATTGCCAGAAGGCAGGGGTGAGGCCCTGGTCGAGTTTGGCGATGGCCTTTTGGAGTGCCTGGTCGGTCTTGCTATCGCCACTGGGCAACAGGGTTGCCAGGTGGCTGCGCACTTGTTGAACCGTGGCATAAAGCGTGGTGGCCGGCGCCGTCGGCGTTGCGGTCGGTGGCGCCGATGTATTGGTCGGTGTTGCC
>JAPLGZ010000048.1 GCA_026389895.1 Chloroflexota bacterium
TGAGCGAAATGGTCCATAAATCCGCATTACGCAAGGTGACGGATGGCCAGATGTAGTCATTCCAAGTGCCGAGCAGGGCAAGAATGGCTAATGTCCCCAGGATTGGCTTCGCCATTGGGACGGCAATGCGTCGATAGATCAGGAATTCACTGGCCCCATCAATACGCGCTGACTCAAAGATCTCCTCGGGCAACGCGGCCATAAAGCTCCGTAAAACGAAGATCGCAAAGGCTTGACCACCGGCAATGTAGGGCAGAATCAGCACCCAGTAGGTGTTCAACAGGCCAATATTCTTGACCAATAGAAAGAGCGGGATTAACGTCAACACGCTTGGGATCATCAGCAGCGCAATAATCGCATAGAAGATCGCGCTGCTGCCTGGAAAACGGTGCCGAGCAAACACATAGGCGGAGAGTGAGGCCAGAAAGACCACACCAAAGGCACTGATCACACCCACAAAAATCGTGTTGATCAATACCGGATAGAGTTGCTGCCAGGCGTCGGTATAATTTGACCAATGCAGTGGGAAGGCTGGCCCCCAAAAGGTGCTGAAAAACTGGCTATTGTCCTTAAACGAGGTAAATAGCGTAAAGACCAGCGGGTAGAAGGTGCAAATGGCAAATATCACCAAAATCACATGCAATGGAAAATCGTGACGCAGAATTTTTACTTTCATAATTTATTCCAAAATCCTAAGCCATTAGGTCGGTACATATTCCGTCTCTGGCTGAATGTAGCGCATGTTGATGTACGTCAAGACAAAAATCACGACGAAGATAGCCGTACCAATCGCGCAAGCGTAGCCAAAGCGGCCATCTTGAAATGCCGCTTGATACATCAAAAGACCCGGCACCATCGAAGAATAGCCGGGGCCACCGTTGGTCATGATCAAGATCAACACAAACGATTGGAGCGTACCGATGATGCTCAAGGTCAGCAATAGTTTAATCTGCCCCATGATCAACCGGAGATCGATCATCCAAAAGCGCCGAAAACCCATCGCGCCATCCACCGCGGCAGCATCAAAAATTTCGCTGGGAATGCCTTGCAAACCGGCTAAGTAGATCAGGAAATTAATGCCTGCGATCCACGGAAAGCCCACCAAACCCAGGCTAAGCAACACGGTGCGATGGCTGCCCAACCAATCATTGGCCAGAAAACCGATCCCGACATTTCTGAACAGGACATTGGCCAACCCCACCGATGGGTTAAAGATAAACTGCCAGATCAAATAGGTCACCACTTCGGGCACGACCAGCGGGATCACAAATAGCACCCGATACCAATATTTCCAACGCTGGCTTTTTAAGTGAAAAACCAACTCGGCGGCCAACAACGGGGTTGTCAAAACAATGGCCACGCGCACCAGGGTCAGAATTAACATGTTGCTGATGCTGGCGCGCATGACGCTGTCGGTAAATAGCCGCTCAAAATTATCCAGGCCTACCCAACGTTCCGGACTAAAGCCATCCCATTGGTAAAACGAGAGGCGCACGGCAGTAATGGCTGGATAGTACATAAAAACCAGCAAAAATATCGTCGTGGGAATTAGGAATAGATAAAGCGAGCCCTTTTTTTGCAGCGTGTACCAGAGCGAGCGCTCGCGGCGCACCTTGGGCCGGACGGCTGGGTTGGCTTGCTTGATAGCCTGTTCACTCATGATCGATTACACCTTCTGTACTAGAATGATGAGTGAACAGTGACAAGTGAAATTATCCATTCACTCATCACTGTTCACTCATCATTTAATTCACGTTATAGCGGCATCGCTTTCCTTTGGCTCAGCCACTTACTTCTTGGCGGGTGGCGTGTTCCAATCCCATTTGTTCTGCTCGGCGAGATCGGCCGCCGTTTTCTTCATCAACTCGTCCACTTTGGCCATGTATTGTTCCATCGTGGTTTGACCACCCATAAACTCCTGCAAGTAACGTTGATTGGCCTGACCTTCTTCGATGGTCAATTCCATCAAGCCCATCGTCTCGGTGTTGGACATCGCCTTGATCAATTCGGACATCGAAGGCAAAGGAGTCGTCCCAACAATGGTCGGAATGAAGGAACCCAGGTCATTGACCATCGGACCCGCATTTTGCGGCGCTGTGAGGAATTTTAGGAAATCCGCCGCAGCTTCGAGCTTCTCAGGCGTCATTGTGCTATCCGCTTGCTTCGTCGAAATGCTGTATTGAAAGGCGGCAGACGGTCCACCGATCATCGGTACAGCCGCGCCGGTGTAGAATTTGGTTGACTCCTTATCGAAGCCGGGCAGTGGGAAACTGCCCCACTGGAATTTAATATCTTTGTTGTTCTGGGTCTGCGGAACGGCCCAACTGCCATTCCAATACATGGCGGCATCACCGTTCACAAACAAACGGAACGCGTCTTCCATACTCATGCTGAGCGAGCCTGGCACCCAATATTGTGACCAATCTTTCAGAATGCGGAACGTCTCTTGATAGCGTGGGTCCGTCGCTTTCCAGGTGCCAATGCCATAGTTGCGCGCCATATCGTAGGCGCTGAGGCGGAATTGATTCTTATCGACATTCATCTTGTCGAGCTGATCGCCATAGAACTGGGTGGCCCCTACGCGGTGCCACCAACTCCAGATAAAGGCGCTGGGCCCCATCGGGAAGGCGAATGCACCCAGATTGGCCGCTTTGAGCGCCTTTTGTGCATTGATAAATTCAGTCCAAGTCTTGGGCGGATTGGCGGGATCAATGCCGGCTTTGGTGAACATATCCTTGTTGTAGAAAATCGCCGTACCTACATAATCACCATTGACCTGATACCAGTTGCCGTCGGTCGCTTGCACAAACTCCATCACAAAGCCAGCAAAGGCGTCAAACCACTTATCGTGGCCTGGCTTACCCGCGGCAATGTAGGGGTTGGGTTCTTGGAGCTTTTGCGTCAACGGTTCAAACATACCCTTCGGCAATTGTTCATTGACTTGACCAGCCTGGAGCCACACAATGTCGGGCAATTGCTGGCCGGCTGCTTGGGTGCGCACCCAGGTAATATAGTCGTTGCCTGGCGCCAGTGGTGGAATCAGCGTAATTTTGATGTCGGGGTGTAACTTCTGATATTCCGCAATGATCCGGTTCAAGTAATGGGGCGGATTCGGTGTATTCGAAGTCGGCTGGATCGGGGTGTAGGATTGCGCATAGAAGGTGAGTTCGCCTTTATAGGCCAGGGCCGGGACATCCGTGTAGGTGATACCTTCGGCCTCAGGCGCTAGAGGTGGCACATCAGCGGCCAAGGCGATGACCTCTTCAGGCGTGGGGCTGGCGGCTGCTTCGGCAGCGGTTGCGCCTGCTGCGGGTGTACCGGGGGCGGCGGCTGGTTGTTGGGGACCGGCACAAGCTGTGACCAGCCCAAAAATCAGCATGAAGGCAATCAACGACGAAGCCATAGTGCGATGTTTCATAAAATAGATTTCTCCTCTTACGATTTTGTAGCGTCAGATAGGGTTAGATACTTGGTTGCTGGCTCAGGATTGGCAGCTCACCAAGCAGTGTCAATCTAACTAGGGAAGCGATTAGACACGCACACGATTCGCTAACATACACGGTAGGCAAAATGAATACCTACCCATGTGACTCTGTAGTATAGTATTATAAACTGGAAATTTGACTGTCGCAAATGAGTTTAGGCTAACGACCTCTGCTTATCTCCCCAGAGATGCGCCGGAGATGGGCCGCTGAATTATCATCCGTTCAGGATCCGCAGCATCGCATTCATCTGCCCGATGGCATAGGCGCGACTCCGGCTGGCCCAACCGCTGTCGTTGACCATATGCGGCACGTGGTCATCCAGCATAAAGCCCTTGAACCCGACCTCGCGCAGCAACTTCATGATCTCGAACATATTGAGGTTCCCCTCGTCTACAAAGGCTTCACGGAACTTAGGCACGGTGCCCAGCACGTCGCGGAAATGGACGTAGAAGATCTTCCCCTGCGCGGCGAAATGGCGGATCGCCTGTGGCACGATCTCCGGCCCCATCTCGGACCAGGTGCCGACACAGAAATTGAGCCCGTGGTTGGGGCTGTCGCCGATCTGCATCGCCCGCTGAAAGCCCTCAAAGCTGCTCATGATGCGCGCCACACCACCCAGCGACGCCATTGGCGGGTCGTCGGGGTGCAGGGCCAGCCGCACGCCTTCTTCCTCTGCCACAGGGAGGATGGCCTTGATGTAATATTCATAGTTCGCCCACATCTCATCCGCCGTAAAGACACGGCCATGCGTCAGGGGCGCATTCTCGACCAACGCCATGTCGAAGGCCGTCACCTCTGCGCCGCCACGCGCCGGCGTTGTGTTTGATGTGCGCCAGACGCGGCTCGGCATGAAGTGATAGCCGAAGATCGGGATGCCTGCGCGCCCGATGTTGCGGATCGTGTACTGCATGTTCTCGATCTGCTCGTCGCGGCCCGGCAAACCGAGCATTGCTTTGTCATAGAATTCCGGTGGCGTGTTCTCGATCGCGTTGAGCCGTAGACCCGCATCCTCGCAGCGCGTGCGCAGCCGCAGTAGATCCATGTATTCCCAGCGCTCCGTACCTGGCAGTGCGCCGCCACTGCCATACATATTGAATTGCACATCCTGCAGCCCTACCTGGTGGGTAAAGCTAACGATCTCATCGGTCAAGTCTGAAAATTGACCGGCGGCGACCCGCATGGGTAGTTCGTCAAGTTGCATTGTCTCCTCCTCTGCGCGTAGACGCTGTCGCGTCCGTTGGTGGGTTCGATTTAAGGTTTCTGGCGTCCAGGATCCCAGGCTATTTTTTGGCATTTTGACATGGGCCCTAGACTATGCTAGTCTATAGGCGACCCACTATAACCCAAATTAAAGCTGCCCAACAAATCATCATCCAATAGAATCCAACAGGAACCGTTTCGATTTACCGAGGAGGAACCTTCTATGCAGAAAAAGCCTACGCTTAGTCGCCGCCGGTTTTTGATGGCGGCAGGCGCAACCAGTCTGACGCTAGGTTTGGCTGCGTGTGCACCAGCCGCCCCCGGCGCTCCCGCCGCTACCACGGGCGCCGGCGCAGCCACACCAGGCAAAGAACCAATCACGTTGATTTTTAACATGCGCGCCGGTGGCGACAAGGGCGAACCAGCCATTTATGTGCGTCGTCC
>JAPLGZ010000400.1 GCA_026389895.1 Chloroflexota bacterium
AGTTCAAGTGTAGCGGGCGAGGAACAATTGCGCGCAGGTCAGGTCGACCTGGCAGCCAGCACGCTGCTCCCACCAACCGCGATGACGACAACCGCAACAACGTCTGCGCCCGCTTCTCTGGAAGCGGGCGCTTCCAGGATAAAATCCTCGGCCTTTGTCTATATTCCGATTGGGTTAGATGGTTTGGCGCTGATCGTAGACCCGGCCAATAAAATCGAAAACCTCACGCTTGTACAACTACGTGACCTGTTTAGTGGGCAAATTATAGATTGGTCTATGCTGGGTGGCGAGCCAAGCGAAGTGCAGTTGGTGAGCCGTGAAGACGGTAGCGGTAGCCGGTATCTCTTTGAATCGCAGGTGATGGGGCCTGAACCAGTAGCGCTGACAGCGGTGGTTATGCCAAGCAGTGCAGATGTCGTTGATTATGTGGCACAAAATCCCGGTGCGATTGGCTATGTTTCGCGTGCGTATGTGATCGATGCGTTGGCGGCGCAATCCGCAGATCCTTCGGCCACGGCAACGCCCATTGCCACAGAACTGACAGGGCAGAAACAGGTGCGAATTGTGCGGCTGGAAAATCAACTGCCTTCTGTTGAAAATATCAAGAATCAAAGTTATTTTCTAACCCAACCGCTCTATCTGATCAGTGGCGGTCAACCGCGCGGTTGGGTCCGCTCGTTTATTGATTTTGTCCTCAGCCCCGCCGGTCAAACCATTGTAGAACGTTACCACGCGCGCGTGCGTTGAACAGTCCGCAAACCAGGGCAACGCCCGGCGCAAAGATGCGACTATTCTGCTCACGAAGCCAAGCGAAAGAGAACATTGATGAAGGCCTTATTAGAAAAACTGCACTTAAAAGCAATCAATCCTGGCGCGTGTAGTGGCCCCAGCCAGTGGATTGAGGATGTGGCGGGCGCCAAGTTGGACTCCTATAACCCAACGACCGGAGAGTTGATCGCCAGTGTCGTCCAGGTGACAGACGCAACCTATAATCAGGTGGTTGAGCACGCGCAAACAGCTTTTCAAAGCTGGCGGACGACGCCTGCGCCCAAGCGGGGCCTCGTTGTACGCGATCTGGGCAACGCGCTGCGCGACTATTTGGAACCGCTTGGCGAAATGGTCACGCTCGAGATGGGGAAAATTCGCGCCGAAGGGTTGGGTGAAGTGCAGGAAATGATTGACGTTTGCGACTTTGCCGTCGGTCTGTCACGCCAATTATACGGGTTAACCATGCATTCAGAACGGCCGGGCCATCGCATGTATGAACAGTGGCATCCGTTAGGGCCGACCGGGATTATTACAGCCTTTAATTTTCCTGTCGCAGTCTGGTCATGGAATGCGGCACTGGCGGCAGTCTGTGGGAATACGATGATCTGGAAGCCATCCCCGACAACCCCACTCGTGGCCGTAGCCGTGCAACACATTGCCAACCAAGTGATGGCGGACCATGGGTTGAGCGGGATCTTTACCTTGGCGATTGGCAGCAACGAGGAGATCGGCGAACGCATGATCCGCGATGAGCGCCTGCCGCTGATTAGTTTTACCGGCTCTGTACGGGTTGGACGCCACGTTGCCCAAACGGTCGCGTCACGGTTGGGGCGGACAATTTTAGAGTTGGGTGGCAACAATGCGATTATTGTCACCGCCGATGCCGATTTGGATTTGGCGGTGCGCGCGATCGTCTTTGGTGCGGTGGGCACAGCCGGTCAACGCTGTACATCTACACGGCGAATTCTGGCGGATCGACAAATTGTCGATGCTTTGCTCGAGCGGCTTACCCGCGCTTACAAAAGCGTGCCGATTGGTGATCCGAGCAACGGGACAACCTTGATGGGGCCATTGGCATCGGCCCAAGCGTTGGAAAACATGTTGGCAGCGCTGGCTATGGCCCAACAACAGGGCGGGGAAATCGTGACGGGTGGTCATCGATTACCAGAAAAGGCCCTAATTTTGTAGAACCAACCATTGTCAGGATGCCAAGCCAAACAGCTTTGGTCTGTGAGGAGACCTTTGCGCCGATCCTCTATGTGATGGCCTATGAAACG
>JAPLGZ010000010.1 GCA_026389895.1 Chloroflexota bacterium
ACCTTCCACTTGTTCGCGCTGGCGGATGCACCGCGTAGTTTCGAAGCCGTCCATTTCGGGCATCTGGCAATCCATAAGCACAAGTTGGTAGTTATGGTGGGGCTGGGCCAGCCGTTCGAGCGCCTCGCGACCATGACGAGCAAGTTCCATCCGATAACCAAGCCGACTGAGTTGCTGGCGCATAACGATTTGGTTGGCCACCTGATCTTCAACAAGCAAGATCATGGGCGCCAAATTGAGATCGCTAGCCGTTTGGGCTGGCGTGGCTTGCACCGCATTAACGGGCAATGGCGGCGCAGTAACAGGCGCTGGCGCAGTGGCCAAGACTCGGATGATCGTCTCTAGCAGGCGCGTTTGTCTGACTGGCTTAGTTAGATAAGCGGCATAGCCCATCTCCAAAGCATGTTGTCCCTGTCCTTTCTCATCGAAGGCGGTTAACATGATAAGCCGTGTGGCGGCTAGCGTTGGCTCGTCTCGTACGGCCAGGCCAAGTAACGTTCCATCTAGACCAGGCATCATTTGGTCAATAATGGCAAGCGTATACGGTTCGGTCTCGGCAGCCCGCATCAACTGCATTAGACCCGTTGTGCCTTGATTGGCTACATCGACAACCATGCCCCAGGTGCGCAAATAGGTTTGGAGAATGTCGCGATGGGTGGCATTATCATCAACAACCAATACCCGTAGGCCTTCCAACTCGACGGGGTGAGGTGGCGTAGTGGCCAAGGTGGCAGTCGACTTTTCCAAACAGATGGTAAACCAGAATGTTGAGCCTTTACCCGTTTCGCTCTCGATGCCGATGGCGCCGTTCATAATATTAACTAATCGGCTGGCAATGGCGAGGCCAAGACCGGTGCCCCCGTACTGCCGGGTAGTGCTGCCATCGACCTGGGTAAACGGTTGAAAGAGTCGCTGCTGTGCCGCTTTGGTGATACCGATGCCCGTGTCTGTCACCGTACCGCGGAGCGTCACGTGGGTGGGGGTGGAGGTTTCGAGGGTCAACCCTACCACTACTTCACCTTGGGCGGTGAATTTGATAGCATTGCCGACGAGGTTGAGTAAAATTTGGCGCAGCCGACCGGCGTCACCGCGCACCGTAGCTGGTACGTCTGGGGCCACAAAGGTCATCAGCGCAAGATGTTTGGCATTGGCCTGGGCAGCCAGCAATTCGGCAATACTCTCTACCACCTGGAGTGGCGCAAAATCCTGCTGGTCCAAGAGCAACTTGCCAGCTTCAATCTTGGAAAAATCCAAAATATCATTAATGATACTGAGCAGATGATCGGCTTCATTGAGTACAACGGCGGCGTAGTCTTGTTGTTCTTCATCCAACGCCGTGCCGAGCAGTAGCTCCGCCATACCAATGACACCGTTCATGGGGGTGCGGATCTCGTGGCTCATAGTGGCTAAGAATTCACTCTTCAGCCGCGAGGCTTCGACCGCCTGGTCGCGCGCCACAGCCAGCGCTTGATTGGTTTGTCCCAGTTCGACTGTCTGTTGGCGCACCTGAGCCAAGACCCCTTGTAGCTGGGCAAAGAGGTGGCTATTCTCTTGCAAGGTCAGCACCTGGCGTAGTAGCACAAACCCAATAATGGCGCTGACACCCACCGCCATCCAGCCAAAGCTGATGGGCAGGGGCTCAAAATGGCGCCAAATTAATAACAGATAGACACCGACTAAACAGACATAAGGTAAGTAGGTGGCGCTTGTATTCAAGCGGAGCTGCGTATCGGATTTTGCTGCCTGTAGAGCTTCCTCGATTAACACAGGTTGTACGGTGGTTGCCTGCCAAATGCCGGCTAAGCCAAAGAGAATATTGGGCAATAGCCAGCCAATACCTAGCCATCCGTCCATCTTAAAAGTCCCCGCAAGGGATTCGTTACCATAGATGCAAGCGATCACAATCTGGATGCCAATGCCAAGGGCTAATAGAAACAAAGGCCGTGACTTTTGGCCGGCAGGCTGACGATATAAAAGCATTAACAATGCACCGAGCAGCAACAGATTACCAACCGGATAGGCCAACGAAAGAAAACGAACGAATGCGCTCTTCTCCCGAATGGATACGGTCAGCGGGCCAAGCCAATAAGCCCATACGACCAGGGCCGAAGCCAGCATTACCGTACTCATATCGAGCAACGTTTTTAGCTTTTCGCGACTGCTTAGTGGTTTGGCTGGTAAAAAGAGAATACCAATCAGAAATAGTGGATAAAACAAGAGGAAAAAACCATCAGCAAGCGAAGGAAACGGCACAGCGCCCAACTGAAGGGCCAACCCAATCATCGTAACTTCACCAACGCAAAGCAGCAAGCGCGCGACGGCTAGTATGCCCCAAGCCAGCAAGAGGCGTCGCGAATGAGGCGCAGACCGCTTGGCCGCATAAAAAAGCGCCAGTGCGGCTAGTAAATCCCACAATGGATAAGGGAGTTGAAAGAGAATGACCTTTAGCTGCTCATCATGCATAAAAAACATGATGAGCAGATTGCCCAACAAAATAGACGCTGAGAATACTATACTGTAAAAAAGCAGCTTTGGTAGCCGAACCGGCTGGATGGGCAAGTCCCTCCCCAAAGATTTTTCGTGTTCCATATGGGTACAAACCTGTTTGAGCATTCATCACAAGGGGAAATCTGTACTGAGCCACTATATTATAGCGAAATTATAGCGAAAAAGACGGGCATCATCTATCCGCCAAATGGCCGATTTATGGCATGTGGTGTGGAGACAGGATAAGCAGGATTTGCTGGGCCGCCAAGGGGAAGTTGGGCTGATTGAAAAAAGCACACTTTAAGGTGAGAAACGAGGCGTCATTGGATGAGCGAAAGAAGGATCGCCATCGGTATGCTTGTCGCTACACAATGGTTCACTACACAATGGACCTGCTTAGAATAGAAAAAACCCCGCCACTTTGGCGGGGTTTTTTCCGTGTTGCCCGGTAGCATCACGTAAGAGACTTAGAGACTAAGTCCCCGAAGTGATGCTACCGGACGATTACTGATACTATGATCCATTTGCATCACCTCCATTTTTTTTCAGGATAGCGTTGTCAGGCTGGGCTGTGCACCAATGTTGGGTGAATCTTATTAAGCTTTACACTTTTATATTCACTGTCGAACCAAACCAGAACAAAGATACAATTGGTTAAAGTTGCCTAGCTACAGAAAGTATCCCATAATTTTTAGCCATTGTCAAGTAGCCAATTTGATAATACGCTTACAACATTTATACCAACCAGTGAATTAAATAGGTGGCCAACCCCAAGAATAGACCAAACCCACAACAATCGGTGAAGGTTGTTACGATCACGCCTGATGCCAGCGCAGGGTCGACGCGGGCCAATTTGAGCACGGTGGGAATTAGCACACCAGCAAAGGCAGCCACCAACATATTGCCCAGCATCGAGAGGCTGATGATAATCCCCAGCATCGGACTGCCTTTCCAGAGCCAGGCAGCCACGCCGACCATCGTGCCAATCGCCAGCCCATCGACCAAGCCAATGAGAAATTCATTGTACAGAACGGGCCAGGCGTCGCGCACGCTGATCTCACCAAGCGCTAAGGACCGGATCACAATGGTCATGGTTTGGGTCGCGGCATTGCCGCCTTGGCCGGCAACGATCGTCATCAGCGCGGCTAAAACTGGCACGACAGCAATGGTCTTTTCAAACATGGCGGCCACACCAGAGGCTAAAAACGCCGTACCTAAATTTACAATCAACCAGAATAAGCGGTTGGGCACGGCGCGGCGGAGCGGGCTAAAGATCTCGCTGTTTTCGCTCATCTGAGCTAGACGATAAATATCTTCCGTGGCCTCCTGCTCCAACACGTCAACAACATCATCAACGCTGATAATGCCGACTAATTTTTCGTTGGCATCCACCACCGGCATGGCCAACAGGTCATAGTGCGATAACATCTGCGCCACTTCTTCTTGATCGGTGTCGACATGCGCCCAGATCACGGTCGTGGACATAATCTCGTCAATCGTCTGGTTCGTTTCGGCCAGGATCATCGCGCGCAAATTGACAACACCGATCAAGTGGTCATCGCGGTCTAATACATACAGATAGAAAATTTCACTCGCATCCCGATAATGTTGCTTTAAAAAGATAACGGCTTCAGCGACTGTCATGTAACGGCGCAAAGAGGGTGGTGGCAGATTCATAATGCCGCCAGCGCTATCCTCGGGATAACTCATCAATGAGGCTACGGGCACGGCCTCGTCCATCTGCTCTAATACTTCAGCGGCTTCCTTTGGTTCTAATTCGCCCAATAAGTCGGCGGCTGTATCGGCCTCCATTTCATCCAGCACATTCGCCAGATCTTCCGTATTCAGATGTTGCGCAACTTCGGCCATGTCGCCTTCGTACATTTGCCCAAAAACTTCGGCTAATTCGAGCGAGTTTAGGCGTTCCACCAAGGCGGCTTGATCATCAGACTCCAGTTCTGTGATAATCTCTGCACTGTCGGCCGGATGTAAACTCATGAGGAATTTAACGGCGTCATCAGGGTGATTGGATTCCAGTAAGTTAAGCACTTGCTCGCGCGCCGTGCCGATATCGATGGGATCGACCATGGTATACCTCCTCTGTACTTATAATGATTGACCAGTCGGCTTTGAACCGCGCAAAGTCCTTGCTGGCTACACAGCCGTAATCTACAGGGTGCTTGACGCTTGATCAAAGCCGTAGATGGGTCCACGACTTTGATCAAGCAGAGCAATTTGCTGTAGATCGCTTTAGCTGATTCACGGGCGGAAGGCAACACAAAGTAACCTGTGTTGTATAAGCCGGAATCATAGATGGATCAGGCTGAGAAGGATGAGGAGAGGAAGCGGACTATAAAAAACGCCAACCGTGGACATGGTTGGCGTTAGCTGGCATAAACGATGGGCAAAGACATTCACAGTAAGGGGCTGGTGTCTCTGCTCTACGCTGGCATGTGATGAAATGACAGGATAAGAACTGATGGCTGGAGAACAAATGCGCGCGAAATTAGCAATTTCCCAGATCCCTTGACATGAACTCTTTGTTGTTTCGTCATGGCCTGCTGCACCAACCGGCTAGCCTGGCTTGCTCTCCACAAAGCTTCTCTGCAAAGGTTGCTATGAAGGCGATTTTTGGCGCCTTGTTTGTTGATAGTGACGCTGCCCATTTTCGACCCTGCCGACCGCACTTTATCGGTGCGGCGCCTGGTAGATATGGGCACAATACTGTCGTCTGCGTCAGGCTGACTTTCAGCCACTTGATTGATCTGGTACGTCGGATTCATTCTTTATTTTGGACTCGGGGAACTACACCCAAATCTTCCTTTGTGTTCTAACAAACTTGTGTTCTAACAAACGTTCACTGACAAATAATAAAATACTTCAGCTAATAAAATATCTCAGTTTTTGAGCACCTAATGGTTGCTTCACACAGGGCAAGCATAGCACTGCTAATGCTTACTGTCAACTAGTTGATTCTTACTGTGAACTTACAAACCACAGGTGCAACAAACTGACAGACAACTTGCCAGGCTGTCGCACCTGGGCTTCAGCCGAGGATCGCGGTTAGTTGGGGATGCTGGATAACGGTTTGCAAATTGCGCCATGCGGCCACAATTTTTGGGTTCGTCAATTCCGTCAAATCAGGTGTAAAGCCAAAATCCAGATAGACTTTAACGGCCCACAGTCGACCAGATGATGTCCCCAAGGTGGCACGGGTGTGGTGCTGGGCCAGGATCTGCATGGCGTGGGTCATCATTGGCTTCGTCAGCCCACGACGCTGATATTCAGGATGGACCACCACCCAGTGGATTCTGCCCCAGTCGCCCGTACCCCGCCAATTCGCATCCCACCAAGCCGTAATCGAACCGACGGCACGGCCCGCATCCGTGGCGACAAAGAACATGCGCGCCGGCAGGGCGGCCAATTGGGTGCCGAACTCTTTCATGAACATCGCGTCATCGAATTTGATAAAGGGTTCAGCCGCGATTTGAATATCCGTCCATGTGCGGTCGTCACCAGTTTGATAGGGGCGAAAATGATAACCCGCCGGCAACTGGTGGATCGGAAAGTTTGCCATGGTCTCGCGTACCATGTTGAAAGAAACGTCTTCAATGGTCATAAAATTTATCCTCCCAACACTTCTGTGGTGAACTGTCCTTTGTCCATAATGACCACTTCGCGCCCATCTTGGCAAATGCCGGTGACTTGCATGGTGGGTGTACCAATCATAAAGTCGACATGAGTGTCTGATTCGTTGACGCCCTGGGCACGCAACGTCTCTTCGGACAGAGTGGAGCCATTTTCTAGCCCTTCGGGATAGGCGCGCCCAAAGGCCATGTGACAGACGGCATTTTCATCAAACAGGGTCTCATAAAAGATCAACCCACTCTGGTTCACAGGCGAGCGTTCATCCACCAGCGAGATTTCGCCAAGCCGGCGCGCGCCAGGAATCTGGAAAAATTCGTCCAGCACGCCCTGACCTTTTGTCGCCTGGAATTCGACTAATTCACCCTGCGTGAAGCGGAAATAGGCGTTATCCACCTCGCGTTCAAAAGGAAAGGCTGGCTTCGAAGTGCGCACCCAACCTTCGGTGCGGGCATTGTGCGGTGTGGTGAACACTTCTTCGGTGGGCATATTCGGCTGAAATTCTACACCGGTTGGTGTGAATGAAGATCCGCCAATCCAAACGGGGCGGTCAGTTAAACCGACCCGCAGATCGGTGGCCGGTTTGCCATCCGGGCCAGGGGTTGGATCAAAATAATGAATCGCACGCACTTGGTTGCGCGCCATAAAATTGGCCACTTGCTTCAAATTGTAGTCGTGTTGGCGCCACGCCGCGACAGGGTCGCTTTGGTCGAGACGACACATCCTTAGGATCACTTGCCAGAGTTGACTCATCGCTTCGTCCGCCGCAAGGTTGGCAAAGACCTGTTGGGCCCAGGCGGCGGTGGGCACGGCGGCCACACACCATTGCAACTGATTGGCCATAACGACCTGGGTATAGAATTTGATCTTTCGTGACCGGACACTGGCAACGCGCCGCATGGCCGCGGGGTCAACATCATCAAAAATTGTCGGAAATTCGGAGCCGACCAGGGCCATGCGCGCCCAGCGATCATCGGCCATTTCGCGATGGCGTGCCACTTCATAGGCTGGAAAGAAATCCAGATATTCAGGTTGGCTATAGAGCAGACGGCTACGAGCGGTGGATGGATCCGTCCAATCGACCTGGACGTAGCGTGCCCCGGCTCGATAGGCTGCCGTGCAAACCAGTTGCACAAATTCGCGATGGGCCACTTCTGCGCCAATGCGCAAAGATTGGCCTGGTTGTAAATTGACACCGATTTTGATGAGCAAATCGGCATAAAGCTCTAGCTGTGCTTGAAAGTTTGTACTCATAAATTTATCCTCTGCTGACCTGTTCTGGAATATCAATGCATCGCACACTTATTCCAGGCAAGCGCAATGTCTGATGCTTGGTTTTTCGAGTTCTACTCTTTGCAACCGCAAGTATACATGGATACGCAATAATCGCGTAAGCGTATAGGATTCTGTAGACATGAAAATGTCAGCCCTATACACGGCTGACATTTTCATGTTGATAAGCCTAAACTAGAATCGATCAAAAGTTTGGTGCTCAACCTGATTTCAGGCTAGCTAGGAACATGACAACCAGGGCTAGCCTGTGATCGGCTGCGTAGACGGCTCACTTGTATCGGTCGCCGTCTCGGTTGGCGATTCTGGTGTATCTGTGATTGTTGGTGGTTCCGGTGTAGCCGTCTCCGTTGCCGGTTCGGGTGTGTCCGTTGATACATCTAGCGTATTGGTGGCTGTCGATACATCTGTCGGCGGCGCTGGTGTATCGGTCGCCGTTGGTATATCGGTCGGTGTATCCGTTGGTGGCGCTGGTGTGTCAGTCGCTGTTGGTGTGTCCGTTGGCGGCGCCGGTGTATCGGTCGCCGTCGGGATATCCGTCGGTGTGTCCGTCGCCGTTGGTATATCGGTCGCCGTCGGTATACTCGTCGGCGTGTCGGTTGATGGTACGGACGTTTTTGTCGTTGTTGGTGCTTCCGTAGCCGTCGATGGCGCCGCCGTATGGGTTGGTAGCTGCGGTGTATTCGTGATCGTCGACGTTGGCGACAACGGTGTATTGGTCGCCGGTTCCGGCACCGTTGTGAAGGTCGGCGTATTTGTCGGAATGATGATGATAGGTGGCAATGTTGATACTGGTGTTGGGCTCGGTATTAAGACCGGCGGGCTGGTCGGCGTCCCTGTGGATGTCGGCGTCAGCCCAATCACCGGTGATTGGACGCTGGTTGGCGTCGCCGATAAAATTGCGACCATCGTCGGCGCCACTGTTGGTGCAGTCGTCTTTGTTGGCAGCGGACCTGGCGTGCTTGTCGCAGTAAGCGTTGGTGGGAATGGGCCGATGATTTGAGCAGTTGCCGTTCCTGCCACCGGGAATATACTGGGCAGGGCAGGCCATGTTGGGACGCTAGGCACAGGCGTGTTGGTTATCAGCACTGGGTCAGACTGCGACAATGATTTGTTATCCAGTGCTGTTGGCGTGAACGTTGCCGTCATCTGTACCACAACCGTGATTGTGCCTACGGTTGCCGTTAACTGTTGGCCAGCCGCCACCACGACTTCGCCGCCATTGTTGGTGACAACCTGAGCCAACCCGGTTTCGGCTTCGATGTGCGTCTGCGTTGGTGAAAGTGTATCGACCGTCAACTTGGTTTGTTTCATTGATGCGATCGCTGCTGGTGTACGAACTTCAAACAGGTCATCGCTTGCCAGCGCCGTATCGACTTCATGGCTGGTCTTGCCCGTATTCACAACCAATGCGATGCGTGTACTTGGGCCTTCTTCGGTATATTCCTGCAATACGACATCGCCGCCGGGTTCTACCGTCGTACTCTGGCCCTCAAAATATTCAATGCGCGCGGTGCTAGTGCCCGTGATCAGCCGATCACCCGGACCCAAAGCCTTTCTGGCCGTGCCAGCGACTAATACTTCAGTTTCACCCGTCTGTCTTTCAATAGTGGCTGTGCCACCGGTGACGATGACCATTGCCTGGCGTGGCGAAGTTGGCGCTGGTACGCCTGTAGCGCCATTCGCCTGTACCATTGGGCTTGGGGTTGCCTTGGGCAATCGGGCAATTTCTGTCCTAAAGAACCCAATGACCATGAGCAGCGTCAAGGCTGCACCAGCTAAGGTTATATAGGGTGCAGACCAAAATTTTTCGCGCAACAGGGTCAGCCATCTTGTCCACGGGCGAATCGACAACCGCCTTGCCTGGTGTGAGTTCCAACGTTGTCGCGGTAAGGGGTTGGCTGAATGGGTGGTGTGCGCAGCGGCACTGTTTGACGCATCCGTCACTGATGTGGATTTTAAGGTGGTGGCCACAGCCGCTAATACCTGTTGCTGCAATTGCGCGGCTAGATCCACTGGCAGCGGTTGCGGCGGCATGTGTTCATTAAATAAAGCATGCAATTTTTGATCGTTTGGATGAACAGCCTCAAAGCGGAGTGATGGCTCAGACTCAGACCAAATGGTAGACGCGTCTGTACGCGATGAAGGTTTTAAGGTCATCTCCACTGCCGCTAACACCTGTTGTTGCAATTGCGTAGCCAGTTCGGGTGGCAGCGGTTGCAGCGGCATGTGCTCGCGGAATAATGCGTGCAGTTCTTGATCAGTCAAATTATCGGCCATATTACTTACGGTTTGACACTTTCCATGAACGTCGCCTGAAATTGTTGACGTGCACGGCTGAGTAAAGATTCGGTGGCTTTATACGAACGATCCAGTGCTGTGGCAACTTCCGTGACACTCAAACCAACATGATAACGTAGCATCAGCGCTTGCCGTTCCGCTTCGGATAAAGGCCCCAACGCTTCATAGAAGGCCATACTAAAGTCACTGGGCCCAGTTGTAGACAGCCATTCAGGTATTTCGAGCGTAACCTGTCTGCCCCGCCAGTAATCGGCAATTTTGCGGCGCACAATTGAATAGACAAAGGTCGAAAAGGCAACATTGCCGTCGAAATTACGAATTGCCTGTACAATTGCCAGCCATGTTTCACTTAATACATCTTTTGTATCCTCGGCAGAGCGGACACTATATTGCACATAATTATACAATTTAGGATTCCACTCGGCCATGAATTGTTCCCAAACGACGCCATCGCCGGCTTGCAAGCGGCGTAAGTAGGCGGCGCGCTCTTGGTGTTGCGTTTGGCGCTCCCACAACTCGTTTTGTGTTTTGTCAGGTTCGAGATCCTCATCCATGCTTAGTAATGCCTCAATAGGCTATATTCAATGCGCCGTGGCGTAGCTGCTGAATCCGCGCCTTTTACGATCCATGGTATCGCTTATGGATCCTGAATTTGTGGGTCGATCCAGGTGACTTTTGCCGCAGGCATCGGGGTAGCAGTGGTGTTACGGTTTCGCCAGCCAATATACTCGAAAATCTGCCGAGCTAGCCCCTTAGAGGCTTTGACAGAATGGACAGTACTACGCAGGCCAGAAGAGTTAAACCTTTGCTTAAATGTCAAAGTTAGTATACTTCAATTATTATCATCGATCAACCTCCTAATAATCTGTAGCGAATTAGGGATTTCCCCCTTATTTTTCGGCTATTTTGAGCATTTTTTGCGGCGCTTGGGTGATAGTAGCCCGTCGCTGTAGGACGCGAAAAGAGGAGCGTCGCTTTTTCAATTATTGGGCGTATTATTTATATAGCCCACATCGCAATCACATAGCAACCATTCAGTGCTCATGAGGATTCATTGCGGATCCTCAATCGTAACTTGTTCAAGTGCTGCGCGGCATCTGTGGTTGGTCGCTCCGTCAATGCCCAGTGCGCTAGCCAGCCCCAGATTCGCGCAAAACTTGAACAAGTAATCTATTGGCTTAACTTGATAAAAGGAGATCCGATGAAAGGTATGACATGCGTCCGAATCCGGTCCCAAATACGGTCTTGGTATCGAATGGCAAGCCACTGCGGCTTGGGTCTGTGTATGGCGCTCTTATGGTTAGCCAGCGCTAGCCAACCGCTGGCCGCGCAGACCCCGCCACCACCGAACTCGCCACCGGCGTCAACTGAGTTTCAGCGGGGTTTGCAGCGGGTTGCCCCAACCCGTGAACCAGTGGTATCGCCCCTCCAAGCGTCAGCCACAGGCGTCGTCACCACGGTTGTAGAACTGCCAGCCAGCGCCGACAGCTATATCGCCACGAACCGCCCCAACCAGAATTTTGGCACCGAATCTTTATTTCTCGGTTACAATAATAACGGTGACCAATTGGGCGCCGAACGGCTGCTCATCCGCTTTGACCTCGCCAATACGATCCCCGCCGGTGCCACCATTCAAGATGCGCGCTTGCAACTTCACCTGGCCTTCTCCACCCCGATTACGGATACGCCGATGAGCACAACCCTGCGGCGGATCACGGGGGCGTGGAATGAAGCCAACGTCACCTGGAACAGCGAACCCGCGGCAACGGATAGTCGCGCAGGGATTACGATTGGGAATGCCACCAACACCTATGAATGGGCGCTCACCGACTGGGTGACGGGCTGGGTCAGTGGCACTTTTAACAACCAGGGCTTGGAACTGATTGGCGATGAGCAGGCACAGCAACATGAACGAGTTTTTTATGCGCGTGAAACTACCACCGATTTTTTCCCGCGCTTGATCATCAGTTATACGATGGTGGCCGATACCGAACCACCCATCGTCACGGTTGATCCGTTGCCGGCTTTTGTCGCACGCAGCTTTACCGTGGCCTGGCATGGCGCCGACCGCGGCTCATCTGGCCTTGACCATTATGATGTTCAATATCGGGTTGATGGCGGCAATTGGATCGATTGGCAGACGAAAGTGACAACCAACAACGCCGAGTTTCCGAACAGTCAAAATGGCCGGCGTTATGATTTTCGCGCCCGTGGGGTTGATAAAGCGGGGAATGAAGAAGCGTTTGGCAACCCCGAAGCAACGACCACCGTGGATACACAGCCACCTACAGCCCAGATTAGCGCCCTGCCTTTGATTACTCACACGAACACGATCTCCACCGCCTGGACAAGCAGCGATAATGGGGGCTCGGGTGTACAATATTATGATGTTCAATATCGGGTCAATGGCGGGCCTTGGCAGCTTTGGCAGCAGCAGACAACGGCCACCAGTGTGCGCTTTATGGCGCCAGACGACGCACTCTATGAATTTGAGGTGCGCGCCGTCGATAATCGTGGGCTGGTCGAGGAGTTTACGAACCAACCCGAAGCCAATGTCTTGATTGATGCTGTTGCCCCATTTGTTGAACCAGTCGCCTGGCTGCCCGAAATTTCAACAGTTACGACCACCCAGTAAACACAAAAATCACCAGAGCAAGGCGCGTCCGCCGCGTGGCCACGCGGCGGACGCCGATAAATAGCAGGCCAAAGCCTATTCATATACAATAAGGCTTGTGGTTTGCTGCCCGCTGGGCGTAATCCGTGTGACCAGAGATTGCTGGCTGCACGGCGGAGATCGGCGGCGACAGAAGGAGAGAACCGATGAATGACAAGTTCGCCATATTCGTGAGCGTATTATTGCTGGTGGTGGTTTTATTGTTGATAGTTTGGGGGATCTGGGGCATGGTTCCACACTGAACTAACTTTGCGCCCGGGCTGATGAGAATGAAAACAGGAACTCAGGTTGTTTTCATGTCGATACATGTCGTCGGCTTTGTCGCGAGCGATGAATGGGATGCGCACCCTTGCATACGCCACGGATTGGGGCAAGTTGAAGGAGTTATGAGAGATGAGTAGCAGAAACAGCATTATCACAACTTTGCGCGCCCACCTTGAACCAGATCCGAACATTCTGGCCCTGTGGCTGGAAGGGGCCGACGCTACGAACGCGGTTGACGAATACTCGGATCTTGATCTCTGCTGCTCGGTCGTAGCGGGTAGCCTAGCAGAGGTGGCAGCCCAGGCTGAGCAAGCGCTTGCCAGCCTGGGCCCAATTGACTTCAAGCAAAAATTGCGCGATGAAAAGGATTTCCTGCACCTGATCTTCCACCTGGCAGACACATCGGCCTATCTGCTTATCGATTTTAATCTACTGGTGGATCGTGGGAGTGAGTTTGTGGCCGGTGACGGGATTGAGCAGCCGCTTGTTTTATTCGATAAAGCCAATGTGGTCCGCTACGTTAGTCCGCAAGAACGACTGGCCACCTTGGCACGACACCAGCGCCTGCAAACCTTAAAGGATACCGTGGCGCAAGTTTCTCGGCTAGACAAATATACAAAGCGAGATGAATTTCTGGAGGCCTTCGGATATTACCAAAAATGGCTGCTCAATCCACTCGTTGAAGTATTACGGATGCAGTATACACCGCTCCATCCTGACTATTTTATTGTGCATATCTCGCGGCATTTGCCGAGCCACGTGCTGCGCCGATTAGAAGCGCTTTTCCAAGTCAACTCCGTGGCGGAAATTGAAAGAAAGTACAAGGAAGCGCTCATTTTTTTTGAAGAAACAGTCGCTGCACTCACCATCGCGCGTGAGTCTGGCGCGTAACCCACCGTGGCTCGTCCCCAGTGCAGCCAAGGCATATATCAGCGCAGGCAAGAATTGCAACGCCCATTTTGTCGCCCAGGAAATGCGCGCTGGCAATGGAAAATTATTGACGCTTCTCCTGATGCTTTACGACTGGAGGCGCAACCGGAGTCACCTGGCGCGAAGACTCGAACGGCGGCGTGCTGGCCGTTGTCGGCGCAACACCGGTAAACTTCAGGACAATTTTCCCCTCATCATACTGAATCGCCAGTTGGTTTTCCGTCACGGCAAATTCGTGCGCCGTTTCAAGCGCGGCAAGGTAGCGCCCCTCGGTTTGGTTCAACGCCTCGCTGCACCATATCAGGGTAGTGATCGTCAGGCGCAATTTTATGCCATTATTCACTGCCTTCCTCGTAAATGGGCTGCGAGCTGTCAAGGGCGTTCTGGTAAACGAACGTCGGATTTGAGTAACCTTCGCGATACCCTGCGTGGCACTAAGCCCCCAAAGAAAGCTAGATTTACTTAATAGCAAGCTAGTCAGTTGGCTAGGTTATAAACCCGTTAGGTGACTGAGGCATTTTATCAAAATTGACTAAATAATAGAGGCAAGGTAAATGGCTAACTTGCGTGGGTCAGCTTTGGATGTAGCCCTTACGATGACAAAACTCGGCTTTTCATACTGACAGGTGGATAGGAGATTAAAATTGCGAAACTCAGAAATAAGTAGCCTATTGCTACCAAACCCCATAACAAGCTATAACAAACCGAAAGAATTAATCACGCGAGCGCCGATTCGGCTAATGATCGTTGAAGACCACCCGCTACTCATCGAAGGTTTGCGCCGCATGGTGGATGAAGAACCAGACATTGAGATCATAGCCGAAGTCACCGATGGTGATGAAGCTGTCAGGTGCGCGCTGCAACTTGAACCAGATGTCATTTTGATGGATATTAACTTACCTGGCAAAAATGGTCTACAAGCAACACGTGAAATCAAAAATAGCCAAACGTATGACGGAAGCAACATCATTATCCTAACGGCCTACAATGATGAGGAACAACGTTTACACGCCTTGCG
>JAPLGZ010000416.1 GCA_026389895.1 Chloroflexota bacterium
AATTGAAGAGGTGCAAAACGCAAGCTGTAAGCATTCGGCTGGCGACTAAAGTCGTCGCAACCGGCGCTCTCTGCCAAACCAAACAAAGTAGCACGTGATTTCAATCACCGCAGCTGCTTTTCAAACAGGCTATTAGTTGATGTTACTTACGTTCGTTGACTGCGCTTTAGCGCGTGAGGCTCGTCATTGGATAGAGGGTGGCCAGCCACACACCGGCGATCAACAAGACAAGACAGCCGATCACCCAGGCAGCTTCAAGCCCCCAAGTATGTTCTTCGACCATCGGCTGCGGGCCCACTTGCACCACGGTGGGTGGCCGGTAACGGGGCAATAATCCCCAAGCGACTAAGGCGCCGCCGACCAGACCACCAATATGCCCCCAATTATCAATGCCGGGCATGCTCAGGCCAAAGATCAGGTTGATGACGATCACGACAAACATATTCTGCAAAATGGCGCGACCCCGCGTGCCAAAGTTACTATGATAGCGTAGAAAATAGACCGTGGTTCCCCCAATTAAGGCAAAGATCGCCCCAGATGCGCCAGCAGAAATCGCCGACGAAAACGCGTAGCTGGCCAAACTGCCAAAGAGGCCGCCGATCAGATAAATGAGCAAGAAGCGCACATGGCCAAAGAAACCTTCGGCCATTGGCCCCAACGAATTGAGGGCGTAGAGATTAAAGAGAATATGGATCACGCCGATGTGGATAAACATGGCGGTGAAGAGCCGCCATACCTGGCCTTGGGCGACTAATTGGTTCACCTTCGCGCCAAAATCGATTAAGACGCGAGTATTGCTGGTGCCATCTGGGTCGTGATAGACAAAATAGCCATAGGCAATCATGCCAATAAAGACCAGCAAGTTACAGCCAATGAGCACGCGCGTCCAAAATGGCTTGGCCATCGGGATGTAAAAGGCCGGGCGCAGCGGTACAGATGCACCGGATTCGAGCTGCCCTACGGCAGAGGTAAGCTGTTCGTCGTCCGGTTGGGAATACGGTTGGTTCAGATTCATTACAACTCCACGGGTGACCAGTCAACTCGGCTTTTTTCAGCGTTAATAATGCTAAGCACCTGTTGGACAGTATCTTCCAACTGTTGCACCCGGTTGGCCACGACATAATCAAATTCAACAATTCGTTTCAGCTCTTGGCGCGCCGTGGCAATCCGCATTTTTAGTTTGCCGGCATCTTCTGTCTTGCGATCTTGCAAACGCCGCACCAATTCCCCTTCGCTTTCGGCGGTCAGGAAGATGGTGACGGCATTGGGCACCAAGCGCCGAATCGTGGCGGCGCCTTGGACATCAATCCGCATGATCACATCCAGCCCACTAGCCAACGCTTGACGTACATGTTTTTTCGGAATGCCTTTATAATCACCATAGACCACGGCATATTCTAGCAGTTCGCCTTCTTCAATCATCTCGGCAAATTCACCCACCGAGACAAAATGATAGTCTTGACCATCTACTTCGCCTGGGCGGATGGGGCGCGTGGTGGCTGTTACGACAAAATAGAAAGGATAGTTGCATTCCTTCAACTTGGCAAGCGTTGCGTCTTTGCCAACACCACTTGGCCCAGACAAGACCACCAGTAAGGGTCTGGGGCTATTCAGGCTCGTGTATAAAGCTTCAATTTCATGATCGGTATCAGAGACCGGATTCAATGTTTTGCTCCTAACATTTCGAACCGGTATAATCCTAATAGTTCAGATTATATTGTAAACTTTCGAATTATATCAAGGATATAGATTACAAGAGTATAAGCCAGTTGCGCCGCCAACGAAAATCTACGCGGGGGCAAATGATACACTAACATTTGGGAGCGCTGTATGCCAATTTATGAATATTACTGTTCTGATTGTCGCAAACGAGTAAGTGTCTTTTTTCGTAGTATGAGCATGGCTAGCGATGAAGCGGCCCGTTGTCCAAACTGTGAAGGTGCGCACTTGCGCCGTTTGGTCAGCCGAGTGGCCGTCCTGAAATCGGAAGATAGCCGCGTTGAAGAGATGGCGGATCCATCATTGATGTCGGGGTTGGAAAGCGAAGATCCGCAGGCGCTGGCCAGCTTTATGCGGCGTATGAGCAATGAGACCGGTGAACCACTGGATGCCGAAATGAACGAGGTGATCGGACGGTTAGAGGCGGGAGAAAGTCCCGAAGCGATTGAACAATCGATGCCTGAGATGGGTGCGATGGGCGGCGACGATGGTGGTGGGTTGGGGATGTCTAGCTTTGACGAGTAGGATAATCCTTGTAGGGGCCAGACATGCCTGGCCCCTACAAATTTACTGGGCCCGCACAGGAATCAAGAAACGCGCGCCCGCAGTGACATCCAATTGACCGTTGATCGAAGCCCACGGTGGCGGCGCATCGACCGTATACGTATAATGCCCAGGATCCAGACAGGCCGGTGTCTCCTGGCCGTTAGCCACGCTGTAGACCGTGCTCTGATTGTTATCGGAACGAGTAACGGTGATATTTAACTCAACCCCTAGCTGATTTTGAAAGAGATAGCAGCCTTGATTGGCCGGTAATGCGGCTGTGCCTGTCGGCGCGCTGGTAGCCGCTGTTGGTGGTGTGGCAGTTGTCGACGTAACCCCCGTTGTCGAGGTCAGCGTAGCAGTAGGAATCAAATCACAGGCCGCACTTAAGGTGACAAATTGGGCCGAACCAGCGATCCAGCCTTGGTCATTGCTGGGGGTTTGCACTTTCAGCCAAACACAAGCGTTCACTTGACCAATCACATTGAGTTGGTCGTTTAGCTTGGCTGAGCCAATCTTGGTATAGGTCGTGCCGGGACCCGAACGAATGTTAAGGGCATCGGTCTGAATAATTGCCTGGATTGGCACCGAGGTGGCTGTCGGTGTAGCCGCGGACGGGGGTTGATTCGTCGGCGAGATAAAGCCCGTCGGCGAGAGCGTGGCTGTCGGCGAAACGCTGTTTGTATTAGTCAAAGTTTGGACTGTCCACGCGCGCACGCTGCCATCTTTGGCACTTGAAAGTAACATTGTTCCATCTTGTGACCAGGATAAGCTATTGATGGGTGCTGTATGGCCGATCTTTGTATCCTGTAGCTGAGCGTTGGTATTCCAAATTTCAACGCTGCCATCCTGTTTGCCAGTCGCTAATTGCAGACTATCCGGCGACCAAGCCGCCGTCACAATCTTGTTTGTGCTGCTTTGAATGGCGCTCACTTTGACCGTTGTTTCTGTAGTTTGCCAGATCTGTACGGTGCCGGTGTATGTTTCTGCGGCGAGCAGATGGGCATTAGGCGCCCACCAGACAGTTGTGATCGCTGCGCTGTCCAGCAATTGGCTACTATTCCCTACGGTAATCCCTGGCGTGAGATTGATGCTCCACAGACCGGCACTGGTTGCCGCTACGGCCATCGGCGCCGCCGTTCCACTGCTGGCTGAAGCATCGTGTGGAGAAAAAGCGATCTGGTTAATTTCGCCACCTGTGAGGCGTAAGATTTCGCCGGCGGCCAGTTGGGTGGGATCGGTGATGACCTGACCGCTCTGGCTTTGAGCATACACGGTCAGCGACAATAGGCCCGCTAGCGCCATGACACTGATAAGACCGAAAACGAGAACAGCACAGATCAAAGGCCATCGACTGCCGCGCAACAGATAGCGTGGGAAACTTTTGCCGACCATGTTGTTTTTCCTTTCCGGAGTTGGTAAGTAATGCAAATGGATGTTGAGTCAACGATGCGTGAGGCATTACACTTTTTCGAAATGATCTACATTTAGTACAAAAATGGTCGCACCTCCTACTTTTTTCTCAACGGGCGTTGGGATATTCACTTCACCCGGTTCCATGACCGGTGGCAACGGTGTGACATACTGGGTCCGGTTGGGGCAACTCTCGCGGATCACGCCAACCACTTCTTCCACCCTGGCATCATCAACGCCACAAAAGAGGGTCGTGTTCCCAACGCGCAAAAAGCCACCAAGGGTATTGGTTACCGTAACCGAAAAGCCGCGTTTGCTCAAGCGGTCAATTAAGTTGCGACTGTCATCGTTATTGACAATGGCCATGACTAGCTTCATTGAAATTCCGTTGGGTGAAGTTGAATTGCGCGCTTGTAAATTTTAGAGAATTAGAGCAGAGGTACAGTTGGCGGTGAATGACTTGACCGCCCGTCACAACAAAGCCTGTTAAAACAGATGAGGCACAGGGCCAACCGGTTTAGTGCATAGGGCGTAGCGGACTCTTCTCCCTACCCCTTGCGCCCTAACCCTGTCGCCAACAATAATGCCACGCGCTGCTGAATCGTCGCATGGATCGCCTCGATTGACTGCGTTGCATCAACCACCAGCCAACGCGCCGGCTCGGCGGCAGCTAATTGCAGATAGCCCTGACGCACAGTTTGGTGGAATGCTAACGCTTTCTGCTCCATGCGATTCCATTCTTCCGCGGCGCCACTTTGTTTGCGGCCTAAACCTTCATCTGGGTCAATGTTCAGGAAAATGGTGAGATCGGGTTGAAGGCCAGCGGTGGCAAAATTGATAATGCGGCGCAGCCAGGCCAAATCTTGACCATGTCCATAGCCTTGATAGGCCAATGTGCTGTCGGCATAACGGTCACAAAGAACAATCCGCCCATTGCTCAAAGCCGGGCGGATCACTTCATCCACAATTTGGGCACGCGCCGCATTGAACAACAGTACTTCCGCACGTGGGCTCATTTCAGTATGGTTGGCATCAAGGACAATGGCACGAATGGCATTGCCAATCCTTGTACCACCCGGTTCGCGCGTAACAAGTATAGCAAATTCACATGCTTTTAAAAAATTCTCTAGCAGGCGAATCTGTGTCGTTTTACCACTGCCTTCCGGTCCTTCAAAGGTGATAAAAAGGCTCACTAGATTTTATTACCCACAGCTGTCACAGATTACGCAGATTTTGGGACATCTACGCAACGTGCGCAATCTGTGAATGATTTATTTAATAACAACGCCTCACCC
>JAPLGZ010000665.1 GCA_026389895.1 Chloroflexota bacterium
GGGTCGGCTCGTATGAAGCGCCCAGACAATTTCTGTCATGCGGGGCGGCTTTCGTTAATTTCTCCGCTATCGATCCGCACAACGGCATAAGGCCGTAGCGGCAGCGTGAGTTCACCGTTTAGCGAAGATTTTGGCTCGCCCGCTTGCGTGCGAAAAGTTTCCGGCGCAGACATAGCGGCTTCGGCGTTGGTCTCGTCGAGAAACTGGACATGCACCTGCTCGCCCAGATCTTGCACAGTCACCTGTTGAGGCTGGTTGGTCAAATTCGCCAGCAGAAGGCGCGTCTGCCCAGCTTTGCGCAGCAGCAGCCCATCCAGACGAAGGGGATCGCCGGAGATTGTCGGCAGCACTTCGCCCCCGGCAAATTCACCCACAGCGGCCAAGACATGATAGAGCGGGAAGACCGCACCTGGGAGCGAGCGAAATTTCTCTGGCGCGGTCGAGCCCGTGGCAATTTCCATCACGCCACGCCAACCCGTTGTCTCATAATAAGTGATGCTGGCTGCGCCGCTTTCGGCCAGATATTTGAGGCTGCCCAATGTCCAGCCCGCACCGAAGAGCGCCATCTGGCGCGGATCCACCGAGGAGGGCAACGTATTGGGCAGCGGCGTAGATTCGGGGGCGGTTGCGTTTGGATTGAAACGGGGTTGTAAAGTGACAGGGCTGATCACTAAGGGTAAATCGCCTATCAACTGGCGAGCACTGGTCACGGTGGCCGCCTGCGCCGCCAACGTTTCGATTAGCGACTGGTTGTCAAAGGCATGCACTTGCGGATTAAGCGAATAGGCAACCAGATCCAGGGCTTGCACCGCTGGCCGGTTGCGATTCAAATCAGTGAAATAAACATTGGTTACGCCACCAATCGGGACATCAGCGGCGTAATCAGCCAACCATTCACGCGCCATTTGCACCCACGAGGCCGCAGTGACGGGCTCGCCTTCCTGAAAAATCAGCCAACGGCCAACCGGTGGTCTAAGCGCCTCGATCAATTTGGCGAGGGCGGGCAACTCTGTGGCGGCATTGGTGAGATGCAGGGCAATTTCCAAAGTGACTTGGAGGGCGCGGGCCTCCATTGTCGCTTGCTGTAAGACGGCGGTATAATCTGGTTGCGCCAACTTCAAATCCACGCGCAGATGGGTGAGCTTGAGTTGGCGTAAGCGTTCCAATTCGAGTGGGCTAAGTGCCTGGCCATGACTTGCCACGCCCAGCCCTAGCTGAGGCACAGGCTGGCTGACGGCTGACAATTTTCGCTGAAACGGGATCGTTTGCGGCGCGGCGGTTGGCAAAGCGGCTGGCAGACTGGTTTTCCCTTCACCGATCAAGGTCAGGGTGATCGCCTGGGTGATCTTTGTCCCCTGCTGGATTTCTGCTGGGAAAGGCAAGCGCAACGGTGTGCTGTAGGTTTTGTAAGAGGCATCGGTCCAATTGCGCTGATCTTCCATCTCAAAAATGTCGCCACTAAAACGAACTTCGGCCCAAAGATCGGGGGTGACTTCATGGGCGACGGCTTGCATCTCGTTAAAGGGGCTGACAGGCTTGATTTCGCCATTGACCACCAGTTGCGGCGCGATGGCGACCGGAAAAGCGCTCATTTCCATCTGCCCATCCGTATACGTAATGCGCGCGACAACACCCGCGCAATGCATGGGGTGGAGCACACAGAAACCAATCCGATTGCGCAGAAAGGTCGAATGGGCCTCACCATCCATCTGAAAGGTAAGCGTGCCGGCGCAGTCACCCTGGATCGCGCCCCGCCACCGGAAATCGATGTCGCCCTGGTGATTTTCGACTGTGTAGGTAATCTGGAAAGCATCGCTGTCTACCACCATCTGCACATGGGCAATAAGATTTGGTACGGTGCTCCAATTGCGGTCACGGACGGCCACATAGATGCGCCGCAGAATCTCCTGATCGCCCAGTTTGATCGAGCGCAAATCGCCGTTTTCGTAG
>JAPLGZ010000759.1 GCA_026389895.1 Chloroflexota bacterium
TAGAGACCGTGTTCATGTTAAAACTCCTTTGAAATAAAAGAATGGATAGTGTTGATACATCTGCCGCACTTGCGGCAGACCGAGTTGGATGGTGAAAGCCAGCATTGGTTAATTGATCAGCATACTGGCGCTGCTGGTTAGATCGAGCCGGCCATTCGTGACCAGGTCGGCGATCAGCGGTGTGATAAATTCAAATTGATAGGTAACTTTTACTTGGATGCGCTCGCTGGTCAGCATCACGGTCGTGATCTGCGCCTTGGAGACGTCCAGACCAGTCAATTTGCCCTGCACGGCGGCCGTGACCCCGCTCACGCTGACCAGGCCGGCCCGTGCCCCGGCCTGGGCGGCGGCCTGAATGACACTGGTGGTGTAGACCGCCCGGCAAAAGTCGATCATGCCAAAGGTCAGCAGCAACAACAGCAGCAACACGAGAGCAAACTCAACCAGTGACTGGCCTTTTTCGGCTTGTGACGCGTGATCCCTAAGCCGCCGCGCCACCACGGCGCGCAGTTCCAAGTTTTTTATCATTTTCCTTTCGTTTGATCAGATGGCTAGTGGCCAATCGGTCTGGCGTTGCCTAAAAAAGCACAAAGCTTCGCTTGCTGGCTGTAGAGCGGCGCGTTGGGGGTGAATCGGGGCGCGCAGCAGATCCAGTGCAGAGAGCACTTGTTTTCAGCGCTGCGGTGGTTTGCTCAACCTGACCGGCCACGCTGCATCAATGGAACCCGTTGGACGCACCAGATCTGGCGCGCAACCGTTGGGTCATGCTTTCGACAACGATGTTTTATACGACGATGGTTACAGGATACGAACTTTGCGGAACAGCGATGTGCAGTGTGAACTTCGAAGAGAGTTAGTGGAACAATAAACCGCCAATGCCTGCCTTGTACCGGTCACGCTCTGTGCTCAATCAATTCTTGGCGGAGCAACGATGAAGGGTGTGGAGAGCGAAGAATGGCGCACGACAGCGATGCCGTCGAACTTAGATTTGTGGCTAGCTTGGATAGGTCGTTCAGCTTGGCTGAATCTGCCCATCCAAGCCTGGACTTTCAAGTCCCAGCAATGATTGGTTTCACATAATCTTATGCTGCTGATTATGTGGCTCACTCGACCACCCGGGTTTCCAAATGGGGTGATTCGTGTAAGCTTTACATACGTAAAATATACTACGCAAAGGCAACAATGTATAGTCGTACCTTAGTACTAGTTTACATAATTATTGCAATGTTACATTTTACTTACGTCTGATTTACACGAAAATTATAAGCCCACACTGGGCCACGCCAGCGGACGCTCGAAATTTGAGTGATTTGGCCGATGCTTTTGCTTGTCGTTTTTGCTATACTAACGAGGGCTGGGCCGGTCGCAAGTGAGATATCTGGCCGCAAGGGCACGCCCCTACGCCGATTAAAAGTCCGGTGCTCAATGTGATTTCAGGGTAGGCCGGGAAAGTTCGTTTGTACGGCGCACGCAGAGACTCCCGAGAGCGCCACGGAATAAAATGTCATGTATCGCAGACGATAGGAACAGAGTGGATAACGTTGCCGGAGCCCCACCCCAGCCCTCCCCTTGGGAGGGAGCCGTTTGGTGGACAGAAGGTGTCGGTTCTTTTGTCCGTGATGGCGCTCTCGGGCGCCCACTTTGGGCCTGCGATGCGATCAGTCCCCTCCCAAGGGGAGGGTTAGGGTGGGGCTCCGGCTGTATTGCAACCAGCAAAGTTTGCTGTGCCTCTGTGTGACGCTTCTTTCGGCGTACCATGAATATCAACGCAGAGAACCGTCAACGCGACGCAGATGATGGGTGAGCAATCGTTCGCGTAGTTCTTGTTGACCGCCCTTTTGATTCTGGCTCCGCCAGGGTAAGGAATACTATAAAACTAATGGCAAATGTAAAAAAAATGTTGGGCGTCACAATCGTCTTTCTCTGCCTGGGGCTGTTGGCTGCCATAATTGAGACCCAGCCGTTGCAGGCCGCCAATGTCGTGCCCCAACCGGCGCAGGCGCCAGATGCAGGACAGGCCACTGGTGTGCCTGTCCTGCTCTCGCCCGAAGATAACGCGGTGACGACGGGCGTCACGAACCCGCCGGTTGGTGTGCCCTCGCTGGTCTGGTCGACCGTGGCTGACGCCACCAAATATAATGTGCAGATTAGCCTCTCCGCCGGCTTTGCGAGCACCGTGATCGATGTGACCACGGCTGGGCTGAGTTTTACACCCCTAACGGCGCTGGCGGATGGCGTCTATTTCTGGCGGGTGAGTGCCTTCAATAAGGAGTGGGGCGCGTTCTCGACCCCGCGCACCTTTACCAAAGACTGGAGTAATGGCGGCGCATTGACGCCACAGTTGATCTCCCCAACCGATGGCGCAGAACGCACCGCTTTTGCCCCGACAGATTTTAGTTGGCAACCGATGATTGGCGCCGCCACCTATCTATTTGAAATCTGTCCCGACAGGAACTTTACGGCGGTGACCTATAGCGCCACGACGATCACACCCAATCATACCCCACCCCAGCGCCTGGCGACCAATACCTATTTCTGGCGCGTCACGCCCATCGATGCGCAGGGACACGCCGGTCGCCCCAGCAATATTAATCGGTTTATCTTTCGCTGGAATATCGCGCCAGCGCTGATCGCGCCGGAAGATGGCCTGCAGACTTCCTTTGTGCCCACCTTTACCTGGACGGCGGTGGAAGGGGCAAAGACCTATCGCGTGCAGGTTGACACCGAGAGCGATTTCCCGTCACCGACCCTCTACACGACCTACAACACAGCTTTTGTCTGGGAACAGAATTTGGCCAACGATGCGGAATATTTCTGGCGCGTCCAAGTGGTGGATGATGCTGGCAATACGAGCGACTGGAGCAGCACCCGGAGTTTTCGGATGCGTTGGAATTTCAAACCACAATTGCTCGCGCCGCCCAACAACAGCCTTACCCAGTCGTATCCGGTCTTTAGTTGGACCCCCATCCCTGGCATCGAGCGCTATCAAATCCAGGTGGACGAAAGTCTCTCCTTTGCCACGCCACTCTTCGACAGCAAGGTCTATAACAACCATACGGCCACCATTACCCAATTTAAGGAATCAATCATCTATCTCAAGACGGCCTATTACTGGCGGGTGCGCGGGATCGATGCTCAAGATAATTTGACGCCGTGGAGTGATATTTCTACCTTCGAGTTTGACTATACCACTTCGCCCAATCCAGTCTATCCGCTGCCTTATGCGCTGCCCGACAGTATCACGCTCCCGGTTCACGATGATCATACCGTCGCCTGGCCGCTCTTTATCTGGGATACCGCGCATGCCTGGCCGCAGGGCCATTCGCCAGCCCTGGCCCGCGCGGCTGATTATTACATATTGACCCTTTCAACCGATCCATCTTTTATAACGTCAACTTTTCAGATCACGACCACCGGGCTGGCGGCGACGCCAACCATCCAAAACCCCTTGACGAAGGAGTTCGCTGATCACCAACTTTACTACTGGCGTGTCCGCGCCATGCGTGATGGTCAACCAATGGGCAGTGATACCGTCCGCCTGACCCGCATCG
>JAPLGZ010000126.1 GCA_026389895.1 Chloroflexota bacterium
CGCTCGATCAATGGCATTTCTGTGGGTGTGATCCCCCGTACATGCATTGGTTTGCCCAAGTAATGCATGCCGAAGACCAGGCCGGCCTGCGTGGTATCGAATGCGGTGGCATAAAGATAGTGGGGTTGAATGCCCAGTTCCCGGCACTGACGCACGATCTCCAGGGCCGATTCGGCATAGGCAATCACGTCTAGATCGACCGTGTCGGGCTGGCGCGGTACATAAACTTTGCGGCCCGTTTTGCGCAAACGTTCCGCTTCGGCGGCGATGGCCGCTTGTTGCTTGGCGCGATTGTTATCTTCAAGAATCGTTACGTGGGCGCCAAAGAGCCGTTGCAAGAGCTGATTGCCTTGAACTTCGGTTTTGTCCACAGGACGTTCGGGGCGTAGCAGCAAATGTAGTTCAAGACCTAACTTGGCGCAGGCGGCGGCCAGTTGCCGGCAATAGTTCGATTGGGTGGCCGCCCCCATCACGATTACTTCTGTCCCTTTGTCGAGCGCGTCGGCCAGGCTTAATTCCAGCATACGGGTTTTGTTGCCGCCGAATGCCAAGCCGGTTAAATCATCGCGTTTGATGTAAATGGGCGGGCCGCCAAGGGCTGCGCTCAGCCTGGGCAACGCTTCTAGCGGTGTGGGCATAGTACCCAACTTGATGCGCTTCAGTTGATTAATGGCCGTTTCAAGCTGTTCTTCGCGTTGTAGGTTCATCATGTCTCCGCGCTGCTTAGCGTCTGCTTTATGCCTGGGCCAATCCCTGACCGACTAAATATTGAAAACTTCTTTCTACAGCCGTGAACATATCCGTCGCGCATTGGTCTAGTTCAACGATCAGCCATTCCGCATTGCCATTGGCCGCTTCGACAATGGCTGGAATGTCCAGTGTGCCGTCACCTGCCGCGACCATTGGCTGGCCCTGGATGGCGGGCCCGTCTTTGATATGCAACAACGGCGCCCGTTCGCCCATCTCTTGGATGATCCGGATGGGGTTCAGACCCGCCGTTTTGGCCCAATAGGTATCAACCTCAAAAAAGATGGTGGGATCAAGCTCTTGTAACATAATTTGGTAGGGAAAGCGGCCTTCGACCGGCTCCATTTCCCACCAATGGTTGTGCAAACCCAGTTGCAAGTTATGCGTCGTCGCGACCGCATTGGCCAAATTGTAACGCTCGACTAGCCGTTTGACCCCGTCAACCGAGCTATAATCGGGGTCCTGTGGCCAGCCATGCCAGACCAGGCGCGTGGCGCCAAGTGCTGCCACCTGTTCGAGCACAGGGGTGGTTTGCTCATCAAGCGGCAATTCGGCATGGGCTGCCATTACCGTCAGGCCCGCATCGTGTATCAAACGTGCGCCTTCTTTGATCGAGATGTTTTCTGGGAAAAAGGCACTTTCGACATTTTTATAACCAATCGCCGCGATGCGGGCCAATGTTCCGGCGAAATCCTGCGCAAACGCGTCGCGCAAGGTGTACAGTTGCAGTGAAATTTTTGGTGGCATGGGTCTTTCTCTCCTTAACTCATGATCAGTAGGAATGGGAGTTACACAGAGAAAAACCAATTTCTCCTGTTTTTTCTCTGTGTACCGTTTTTCCCCCACTCTTAACACAATGCCCGGCGCATGTTGATATGCACCGGGCATTGTTACCCGTTTTCGATTAGACTACTCAGTTGCAAGCGAACCAATTCCTGCTAATTGCATCTTCCGCATTCCTTGCCTGGATGCCACGCTAGCGCGGAGTTTACGCCTTTTGTTTTGACCAGATGGCCTGCATCACACGGGCCGGGTTCATTGGCAACTCGGTCATGCGGACGCCGATTGCATGGTAGACGGCGTTTGCCACGGCGGCCGCGGGCGGCACGATGGGCACTTCACCGACACCACGTACACCGTACGGATGGTTTGGATTTGGCACTTCGACCAAGACAGTCTCGATCATCGGCAGATCGAGCGCGGTGGGCATACGATAATCGAGCAAGGACGAGTTGAGCAGATGGCCGTCCTTATCATAGAAATACTCTTCGTTGATTGCCCAGCCGATCCCCTGCGCTACGCCACCTTGAATCTGGCCTTCGACATAGCTTGGGTGGATGGCGCGACCCACATCTTGGGTGGCGGTGTAACGCAGAATGCTGATCTTGCCAGTTTCTGCATCCACTTCGACATCAACAATATGCGTCGCGAAACCAGGTCCAACCCCGCCGGCGCGTACAGAAGCGCTGGCGACAATGGGCTTGCCGGCTTCGTTGAGTTTGGCTGCCGCTTCTTTAAAGTTCAGGCTATCACCATTATGCGAGAAGACGCCGCCTTCAAACTTGACTTGATCTGGCTGCACATCCCACATATCGGCCAAGCTTTCGCTCATTGTCTGGGCGATATTTTTGCCCAGTTCATAAGCGGCCATGCCTGTGGCAAACGTGACGCGACTACCGCCCGTGCCATCATTGTGACCAACCGTCTCGGTATCGCCAATTTGTGGATTGATGTCTTCCATTGTAATGCCAAGGGTTTCGGCCAACATCATCGAGATCGAAGCGCGTGAGCCGCCGATATCGGTCGAGCCTTCGATCAAATTGACGCTGCCACTTTCATCCACCGAGGCATGCATGCTCGATTTGCCGCCACCGTTAAACCAGAAACCGGAAGCGACCCCACGACCGCGGAATTTGCCAGTCAAAGGTGTTTTGTAGTGCGGATGATTGAGCGCGGCTTCCACGGTTTCCACCATGCCGATGCGACCATGAATCGGACCGTCTGGGCGGCGATCACCTTCAACCGCAGCGTTGATGCGGCGGAATTCCAACGGATCCATACCGAGCTTTTCGGCCAGTTCGTCGATCACCGCTTCACAAGCATAGGCCGCATTCGTGCCACCTGGTGCGCGATAGGCCGCGGTCTTGGGCTTGTTGTTGACCACATCATAACCGTCGATCTGGACATTCTCCAGGCGATATGGGGCGAAGATGACGCCAGCGCCCGCACCTACGGGCGAACCTGGGTAGCCACCGGCTTCATAGATCATCTCGGTCTGAGCGGCAGTAATTTTGCCGTTCTTGTCGGCACCCATTTTGACACGAATGTGCGAGCCAGAGGTTGGGCCGGTGGACTGAAGCACTTCGGTGCGTGACATCACCAACTTGACGGGGCGATAGCCACTCTTCTTGGAGAGCAGCGCTGCAGGTACATCGGTATAGGCAGTGAATTTGCCACCAAACCCGCCACCAATTTCGGTGGGGGTGACGCGGACCTTGGAAATGGGCAATCTGAGCAATTCGGCTACCTGGTTGCGAATGTCAAAGGCGCCTTGGGTGCTGGTCCAGACCAAGACATGACCATCGCGCCGCCAGAATGCGGTGGAGGCGTGTGGCTCAATGTAGCCTTGGTGCACCATGGCAGTGGTAAAGTCGCGCTCGACAACGACGGCTGCTTCTTGGAAACCCTTCTCCAAGTCACCACGTTTGTGTTGGAAATGGGCGGCTACGTTGGTCTGTTTATCGCCTTTTTTGCCCAACTCATCTGTGCGCAGGCCCTCTAGCAAGATCGGCGCGCCCTCTTTCATGGCCTCGACGCAATCCAGCACAGGGGGTAGCACTTCATATTCAACCTTAATCAGGGCGAGTGCTTCTTCGGCGACATTTGAATTAATCGCCGCGACGGCTGCGATGGGGTGACCGTGATAAAGGACCTTGTCACGAGCCAGGATGTTGTCACTCAAATATTTGAAGTTGACTTCACCTTCACCCGACATTTCAACTTTATCTTCGGCTTCGGCCAAATCTTTGGCCGTAACGACTGCGGCGACGCCAGGCAACTTTTCGGCCGCACTCGTGTCAATCGACTTAATGATGGCATGTGCATGTGGGCTGCGAAGCATCTTGCCGTACAGGGTGCCGGGCAGATGAATATCCGCCCCATATTGGGCGCGCCCGGTTACTTTGTCGATGCCATCGGGACGAATCGGGCGGGTGCCGATGACTTTAAAGCCATTCGCTGCGCCGTTTGCTTTGGTCTCAGATTGTGTCTTGGTCGTACTCATTGATGCTGCCTCCTGAGGAATTAAATTCTCGTTAAACCTTTGCTCGGTGACAAAGAAAGTTTATGATGGGTAAAATAGTACGTTGTCACAACCGCTGCTAGGATGGTCATGGAGCTTTCATATCATTTTACTACGTTCCTACTGCTGTTTGCAATCTGCCGTAACGGGAAAGTGCATAGCTGGCATAATTGGATCAAACTACGTGGGCTAAAGCCTCACCTAAAGGTACCCAGAGGTTGCCTAAGTTCGACTTTGTACAAGTTTTCAATCGGTGCCTCTCCTGATTCTGCACTAGATCACCCAGTCAACAATTTGCCAATTTGATCCAGCTATTGGCATTATAAGGAGTGCCCTATTTACTGTCAACCACTTGAGGAGACTTTATGAAAATCACCGACATTGTCCTGTTTCGTGTGAGCGGCGTTTGGACTGGCCCAACCTTTCCCGCTGGTAACCGGCAGGCGCGGCCAATCGATCTTTATCCAGAATTTAACCAACAATCTGGCGGCACAGGCCATCAACCTGGCGATCTGGTTCACGCACTCTATCTAGAAATTCAGACTGATGCAGGCGTCTCGGGGCTATTCGGTCCAATTGAGGAATGGCAGGCGTTTCATATCCATAAAACTTTACGCCCTTTCTTGCTCAGCCAAGATCCGCTGGCAATTGAAATGTTACATGACCAAATGGTGCGCCTCGACCGGCATGGCCGCTCTGGCCTATTTATGACGGCGATTAGCGCCATTGATATTGCCCTCTGGGACTTAAAAGGCAAAGCCTGGCAGCAACCCATTTATCGCTTGTTGGGCGGCCCAACGCGATCTGCTGTGCCAGCCTATGCCAGCATGCTGGGCTTTTCAACCGCACCAGCCAATGCCGCCGCAACGGCCCAAGCCTATAAAGCCCAGGGTTTCACGGCCCAGAAGTGGTTCTTCCGTTATGGGCCAGCGGATGGCGCCGAAGGTATGGAGCAGAACCTGGCGATGGCGCAAGCGGTGCGCGAGGCCGTTGGTCCGCTCTATACGCTCATGTTCGACGCCTTTATGGGCTGGGATGTCACCTATGCCAGCGCGATGGTGCGTGCCTTAGAACCGTTGCACCCCGCTTGGATGGAGGAACCCATTCCACCGGAACGTGTGGCCGAGTTACGCAAACTGCGCGAAGCCTCGCGTGTCCCAATTGCTACGGGCGAACATGTCTATACCCGCTGGCAGACCAAAGAATTGTTGGTCGGTCAGGCCGTGGACATCCTCCAAAATGATCCTGATTGGACGGGCGGCATTACCGAGCAGGTGAAGATTTGCGCATTGGCATCCGCCTTTGAGACGCCAGTTGTGGCGCATGGTCATTCACTGTTGCCGGCCTTGCATGTGGCCGCAGCTCAGTCACCTGCCGTAGTCCCGCGCGTTGAATATCTGCTGCGCTACCAACCGGGTAAACAATTTTTCCAAACCACGATCTATCAGCCGGAAAACGGCCTGGTAACGTTACCTACTTTGCCTGGCCTGGGCATGGTATTAGACGAGGGAAAGATTGAGAAGCGCGTGGCGGTTAGCTATTGAGGTAATTTCTCTGAGCGACTCACCCATCCTACGACGTATATAGACCATTAGTGCAGGATTGAAATCCGCGGCTGACAATAGCAAGTCGCCTCAGCGACTAGGATCCCAGTGCCTGAGGGCACTTCCTGTTTTGTCAGCCGCGGATTTCAATCCTGCTGCTCTTCAATCGCCAAACAATTCTAAATTTCCCTCACCCGTCTCTGACGGCGCCGTGTTCACCATCCAACCCGAAAACCCCACAAGGAAGGCGCGGAAACCTGCCAAATGTTCAGCCGGAAAATTGTACTTCTCTACGGCGTGCGCTAATACGTGATCAAAACAGCGGAGCCATTCTTGACGCGCCGCTTCATCAATACTGAAAGGCATATGGCGGGCGCGCATCATCGGGTTGCCATACCGTTGGTGATAGAGTGGCGGTCCGCCCAGTAACCCGACAAAAAAGGCAGCCGATTTTTTCGACGCTTCGACTACATCTTTGGGAAACATCGAACGAAGCGAAGATTTCTCTAATTCTAGATAGAAATCTTCAAGCATCGCGAAGATATTGGCCTCACCCATTTGTGCATAGATTTCAGCACTCGGTGAGGTCACGCGTGGTGGCCCGCCGGGTGGAATGTAAATTTGTCGTTCCATGTTAAAGTTGTTTCTCCCAACCATACTCTCTGCCCATTACTTCAAAACCAAGCGACCGGTACAAACCCGCCCCGGCCGAATCTTCGCGCCACGCACCGACATGCGCCGTTGTCGCGCCCAGTTGGTATAGACGGCGCATCCCTTCGATCATCACCGCGCCGGCCAATCCACGGCGCTGATGATCGGGGTGACAACCAACCGGTTCAAAGATCCCCATGCGGTTGAACTCATCCAACCAGACAATCGTATAGGCGGCAAATGTGCCATCCGGGGCCACTGCAATCAGATCAAGTTCTGGCCGATAGGTGGGCGAGGCCATCACCTGGCGATGTTTTTCCACCGTCATGCGCGAAGGATGAAAGGCCGCACGATGCACTGCGACGCGGGCTGGCAAGTCTGCTTCATCCAGCACATGCCGGATTGTATAACCCGCTGGCAACGTTGGCACACCTGGCATGTGATTCAATGGCTGCGCGTGAAAGGGGTAATAGTTGTCGGTGCGCACGTAGCCGCGTTCCATTAACAGGGTGTTGCGCACGACATCATCTGTATAACTAAAGTAGAGGAAAGCCCGATTGGTGGCATCCGACGCGAGCGCTTGGCGGTATTCGACTTCAGCTCGCTCCAAAATATCCTGCTCTAGGATCCGATGATTGGGGCGAATCATCACATCAATTTGCGTTTTGCCGGGCCAGACGAAGGCTACTAATAAACCCAGTGGGTCAAACCATAACTGCACTTTGCGCATCAGTTCTGGATCATTCGTTATCGAACGCCGCCAGTCTAGATCGCCAATGGTGCAGTTAAGTGGCGGTACCGTAAGTGCATAGGTCGCGCGCAACAAATCGCGCATCTGCGCATAGTCAGCCTCGTCTTGATAAAACCGCATCGTATAACCGGTTGTCATACACGCACACCTTCCACGACAAAACGTTCATAGGCGTTTTGGCACGGATTACCCCACACGGCCCATAACTCACGCGTGGTGGGCGACATAATGCAGGCGCCTGAACTTTCGACATCATAGCCTGGTTGGGCATGGGCGCAAACTGACAAAGCCTCACCTTCATGGTAACGGGTCAGATCGATCAACGTATCAATGGTGATCGTGCCGCGCCGTTCGTCCAAATAATGATTGGCCTGCGCCAGACGCGCTTGCGTGCTGGCCAGCGAGACGCCTTTGCGTGGGCGTTCCAAGGCAACCAGACCGTCAATCAGACAATGGTTGCTGTGCGCAACAAACCCCTGTGCCTCTGTCACATGACAACGCGTCGCTGTTGCTTCGATATTATAACCCTGGAGCGCACCCGTTTCGTCTGGTCCCATCAGCACATAGTTGTGCGCGCCGGAAAGTCGTGCCCGCGTCAGCACCGCCAACGCTGCTTCCACATTGCGCTGTGCCAGCATTTTGCGCACGACAAACGGCCAATGTACACCCGCGCGGCCATCTTTGCCCAGCAGATTGTTGATGCCCACCGCCACGCCATGTTCATTAAGTCCCACCATACCCACGCAACCGGTAATCGTAAAAGTGAGCAGCGCTGGTCCGTTTTCCGGCTGGATATCCAACATGATCACGTGTGGGGTGGCTGTGGTGTGCATATCCCACGTTTGGCCAATGTAACCTTTGCCGTCTGCCGTGATCGATGGCTCAACGATAAACGCGGTGCAGCCGCCCGCATCGGCTTGATCAGGCGTCTGCTGGGGCGGAGGATTGCTCTGCGCGATCATGGCGTCGCGCACCGCTTTGGGATTGGCGACTGTATCCACAAAGTCGGTAAACCCATTCATGATCACCAACTCGTTCACCCCGAGACCGGTGGCAGCCGCCATCCCGCGAAGCTCATCCATCAGTTCAGGTGAAAATTTCTCGTGATAGTCTAGGCAAGCCTTACCCAGTGCGATCACTTCGGCATAGTTGGCCTGACGCCCCCCAGTCCAGAAGGGATCGCAACTTAGGCGCATTCGTTCTTCGGTTAAAGTTGCGATCTCGTCGGCAAAAGCTTTACCGTGGGCATAACCCAGCGCGTAGGGTGCACCGCTGAGGTGCGCTAAACGAATTGGTGGCATAGTTATTCTCCTAATAGCCTAATCAGCGCCGTTCACTGACGCTGGAAGCCCTCGTAATTCTCGGTGCGAATTACAAACTTTCAAATGAACGTCGTCAATGACGTTGTTTTGTTTGTCCCAGTCGCGATAGTTGAGCACTTCGCCCTGTTGGCGCACCTGCTCAATTTGGTGCAAATCTAGTGCGGCGATGACCCATTGGGCGGCATTTAACTCACCCATCGCCAGCACACCATCACCAGGAAACCCGGCATCCACTGGTGAATAGATGCCCGCCGCCCCAATATTGACATCCAGCGCGGGCGACCAATCTGTAACACCAACTACCGGGGCCATCACTACATAACATTGATTTTCCAGCGCCCGCGCGCGACAGCCAATTCGTACGCGGTTATAACCGGCAACTGTATCGGTGCAACTCGGCGCCAGGATGATTTTGGCCCCTAGTTCGACTTGACGCCGGGTGATCAACGGGAATTCTGCATCATAACAGATCGTGATGCCGACTTTGCCATAGACCGTCTCAAAGATTTTGACTTCGTCCCCAGGGCTGATATACCAGACTTCATTTTCAAAGCGGGTCATGATCAGCTTGTCTTGGAAGTCATACGAACCGTCTGGTTTGCAGAAATAAGCGCGATTGCGAAAGCTATCGTCACCCAACTGAACAGGAAAACTGCTGGCCACAATGTACAGATGATATTGTTGCGCTAAGTCACAATGGAGCCGGATAAACGCTGTCAGATAGGTCTGTACGGCATCTAATTGTCGATGCACATCCTGATAAATTTCGGATGAAAAGAGTGATGCTAATTCTAAACAGGCATATTCGGGAAAGACTAAAATTTGCGCACCCTGCTGCGCTGCCTCACCCACCATGCGCGCTAATTTCTGCGCGTACGTCTCCCAATTCCCCAAAAACTCAACGCCATATTGGGCGGCGGCCACCGTTACTGTGGAAAACTTGTTCATTTCATAAAAAGATCCTAGTATGACTGAAATTGGTGGGCACATATGGCCCTTTGGTAGACAAGTAGATAGGTAAACGGGATACAGACTATACCGACCTATATCCCTGTTTACCTACCTATCTACCCACTGCTGATGATCTATGACTGTCTATTGGAATGAGCCTGCATACCAGCAGCTAATTCTACGGCGCCGACTCATTATTGCGGTCAGGTGGCAAACTAGCCATGAATTCAGCCAGCGTATTGGCCGTTAAAGCTACATCTAATAACGGTTCTAGTTGCTGGATGTTCAACGTTTGGAGCTTTATCGTCGCTGTTTCAGGTACTGTGCCAAAGCGGTGTTGAAGCAGATGCAGGAGGGCAAGTTGTAAACCCTCTTGGCGTCCTTCTTGCCGACCCTCTTGGCGTCCTTCCTGTCGACCCTCTTGGCGTCCTTCTTGCCGACCCTCTTGGCGTCCCTCTTGAAGTGCCAGCCGTTCAATACTAGAAATATAACGCATCTGTTTCTCCTCCTCGTATTCACTCATCTGCTGTCGAAAGCGTTCGTCCCAATCCGTAGGCAGTTGCATGACCCAATCGATAAAATGAAACAAATTGATGATATCCTGGCGTTGGTAGCCACGTTCGTAAAGGCGGCGCATTAGCGACATTTTCCATAGATGTCGTTCCTGCGGATCACGTTTCGTCTCCAGCGCTTTCAAATGTGCCATGACGACTATCGCGAATGGGTTATTACTTGCCTCTAAGACCGCCCATTGCTGGACATAATCGAGCAACTTGACAATGGGAAATTTGAAGTTTACTTCACAGTTCCACAAACTATAACTGAATTGATCCGGTCGCCAATTGCTCCGTTCATCGGCCAATACAGCTAGACTCGCGACAAGGTGATCGTAACGGTCAAACAGACGATAGTTGTATACATACATCCGTTTGCCAAAGTCGATCTCTGGCTGGCTTTGGACTTCCACATGGATCAGCACCCACTGTTCCTGACCATTCTTACGCCAAACCTTGATCAACTTGTCGGCGAACCGCCGTCCAAATTCAGCATCGCGCACGACCTGTTGGAGTTCTTTATCCAGGAATTCATAGCCGCGCGTCCAGTCGATTTCCGTATAGGCTAGTGGAAAGAAAAACGCGATGAATTCTTCAAAATAGTACTCTAATATATCCTTCCATGGGCTGTCAAAGTCACCGCGTTGTTCACTCATCTTTGTTTGCGCGCTTTCGGTCTGTTTGGTAGATTACATCACCTTTTGCAACTTCAACCAGCCATGTCGCTCGGCATTGGCGGCTTCGAGCGCCTCTTGTGAACCCATGACCACCACGCGGCCTTGTTCCTTGACCGCGTCGAGTACATCGGCAAAGGCTTTGAAATCACGCGCCGATGTAGAAAGAATTTCATCACGCGTCTGCTGGCGGTCGGCCTCGGTTTCGCCAAGCAAAGTGCGCATCAATGACGAATAGCCTTTGGCATCGGGCAATTGATAGGCGTCAATACCCCCGATCGCGCCGATGATGTTTTTGGTCAATTCATCGTCATTTAGGTCGGCCGTGCGCAAGATGCTGGCCGTCTGGTCATAAACAGCAAGGGTGTTGAGCAAGTTCGGATCGCGATACGAAAGGAAAGTCAAAATACCGGACTGTTTACTAAAGCTGGCAAAGGCGCCATATGCGCCGCCTTGCATGCGGACCTTTTCCCAGAGCCAACTGGTGCGAATAAAGTTGGTAATGACGTTGATCGAGCCATGATAATGATAGCCTAGATCATAGATGTTGGCGCCTTTGCCGACATAGTTGACCTGTGCCGGGATGATCAG
>JAPLGZ010000176.1 GCA_026389895.1 Chloroflexota bacterium
TAAACTATTTAATTTTGCAATAATCAGGAAGACTTTGATCCTATCGAGAATAACAACGACCAAAGTCTTCCAAACAAATCCTTCAACCGTTTGTGAACTATGTTTAGTTTGATACGCCCTTTGTGTCTGCGGCAAGCGACAACAAGGGCGTATTTTCATATAACTGAGGTAGGCGGGCGTTATGATTAAATTATTACGTAAAGAACAAGCAAATGCCTTAGTTGAATTTGCACTGGTACTGCCGTTTCTGTTCGTGTTTTTATTAGGGACATTTGATCTGGGTCATAGTTTTGTTACCTATATTACACTCGCCAATGGAGCGCGTGAAGGCGCCCGCTGGTTGAGTACGCACCCGAGCACGAGCAACCCAGTTGAGGATGCGCGTGTTTATGCGTGGACGGCTGCTGAGGCAACCAATTTGGACATCAGCCAAATCACCGTCACGCCTGATCGCACCACTTATGACCCCGGTGATGAAGTGACTGTCGCCGTGGATTACCCCTATCCTTTGCTGTTCGGGGCGATTGGGCCACTGACGATAAACATGCACGTTGAAGCGACAATGACAGTGCTCTATTAACGCTCAAGGAATGGCGATCTACTATGAAGATCAGTTTCAAAACAATAATAACTAGACTCCAAAATCAGGTTGAGCAAGTGCGACGCCAAGAAAAGGGCGTCACGTTGATCTATCTGGCATTGGTGCTGATGGTCTTGATCGGTTTTGCGGGCATTGCGATTGACGGCAGCAATGTTTATATGCAACGTCGCCGTATGCAAACGGCGGCCGACGCAGCGGCGCTCACCGGCATCCGCAGTTTGGCCGTTGCACGTGACAATGATCAGGTGATCGCGGATCTCACGAGCATTGCCCAAGCGAATGGTGCTGGCAGCGAACCGGAGAATATCCAAACGACCCGGCTCAACGATAATACGATGATCAGTGTCCAGACCAGCGCGACTTTCCCGACCTATTTTGCCAAGCTCTTTTACTTCGACGATTTTACAGTTGGCGCAACCGCCAAAGCCGAGTTTACCCCTGTTAAGAAGATGAAAGATTTGTTTCCGCTCGCGCTACCTTGTGACTGTGTGGCCCTTGGCCAGGATGTGACTTTTGAAAACCAGTATAACGATACTGCGCTGGCATCTTGTCTTCAGACGCCGTACTTATACGTCAAGCCTGGCGAATCATTCAATATTCGCGATTATGTGCATTATGCTGATAGCCCTGAGGCGGTAGATTGGACGAAAGTGACTTTCACCTACGCTATACAACCCCAACCAGCTAACTGGCATCTCAGTGATTTTAACAGTGGGACATCGGTTACGGTGGCGGCCAGTGATGCTGCCGCGGGTACGGGCAATGCGGGGGCTGGGCGTTATCGAATTATTGTGCGACGCACAAGCCAGACGATCACTGACGATACCATCATCATTCGGGTGCAAAACACCACTAGCGTTACCAGCAATCACAAATGCCCGGCGCCAGTACCCTCTACCAATCCCTGCAAGTTTACCTGGCTGGATTGGGATGGCCCATCAACCACCTCTGATGAACTGTTCGAGAACATTGCTGACTTTACACGGAGTGGCCCTTGGGAAATTGGCGACTGGGTGAACGCCGGGCCGCCTTGGGTCACAAATTTGCAGTGTAAAGATCAACTGGATCAACTGCTCGAACAGCCGGTCCACATTCCCTTGTACAACGAAACTGTCACGGATGGCTCACATAACTCTACGACTACGTATCCTTCGTATCAAATTTGTGGGTTCGCTGAGTTCGTTTTGAAAGATTATAATTTTAATACGAACCCCAAGACGCTTACCGGCGAGTTTGTGCCGGCGGTGGTGAAGAGTGTCGAGTCGGACGCCGCCGCCCCCGACTATGGCATGCGTAGCATTCATTTGTTAAACGCCGACGCCGCGACTAGCACCCAGTAATAAAAATTCCTCTTTGAAGGAAGCGCGTCTATTTCCATTGCGCTAAATGCCATGGCGGGTAGGCCATGTAGACGAAACAATCTTGGCAACACCTTGATCAATGTTTTCTGCTGCATGGCCTGCCTTATCTATAACGCCCGCCTCCTTCTATACTCAATAAGGTGGCCGCCACCTGGCCCCAGTTGCGTTACCGCTATCCTCTAAAGTTTTACATACCCACCGGCGTTCTTCTCTTTTAAAAATGCACCTTCTCGTTCAGGCGAGTAACCCATTAAGACCCGCTTGATGAGGCGAGTTGCTACATTCTTATGGCGTAAAATACAGCAATATTTATTGCTGTATTTTGATAATAGGATTGCTGGTTATTGTTGTTTTATTCGCTGTACTCCTATTTCCCTGGCGAAAATAATGCAATATTTGTTGGGATTTCTGCAAGCTACGTGTAACACACCTCAAGATTCTTCTATGTTAAAGTGGTGCCAACAAGTGATTTCAGAGACACAAAGGATGTACTGCCAAAAAATAAAAGTCTTTTAGCAATATATCAATTACTTGTAAGTTAATATAGCCCCATAAAATGACTAATAAATATGATACGTATTATTTTATGCTTTTGGTAGTTAGCTAGTTTCGTAATAATTTATAGACTTAATACGGATAAATGCAAGAAGATACAACTATATTATATGTATGGTATTTACAGAGAAGGTAGCTGGCAGGGCTTGAAGTATAACAATCGTCATCTAAGCCCAGCCCTGCTAGCTACAATAAGGAGCGTATAAAGCAATGAGAATTAGTGGAATGTTGTGGTGGATTGGTGCGTTTGTCTTTGCGGCTGTCGCTGGCCTGCTCACTTATGGGGTATTGACAACCAAAGCCTCTTCGTTAAGCGAAACAAAAGTAAAGCAGAATACACGCCCGGTGGTCGTGGCGGCTGTCGATATCCCCTTTCGTCGTTCAATCGGTGAAACAGAATTGATGATTGTGGACTTACCAACGGATTCAGTGCCTGAAGGTGCCGCCCAGACCCTTGATCAGGTCGTTGGCAAGATGTCGACAGAAGACCTGCATGTCAAAGAGCCGATTTTGATTGCCAAGCTGGTTACCCCAGATATTGTTACGCAGCAGGTAGCCTTGTCCGTACCCAAAGGCAAAATTGTCATGGCAGTGCCAACCAACTCTAAACTAATTGCCAACCGGCTGATGCGACCCGGCGACCATATTGATCTGATGGCCACCTTTGACCTGGAAGTCATCCGTGAGCAGGGGAAGGGTCCGATGGCCGAGAGTATCTCAATGCTTCAAAATCTCGAAGTGCACGCCATTATTCTGCCAATTAAGCTCGATGATAAAGCGACAAAGAATGGCGCTACGGCTGCACAGCCAGCCCAAGAAGGTGGCGTTTTTCAAACATCCGATGAACGTGGCCAGTCAGTTCTATTAGCGCTCGAACCCCAAGATGCTTTGATCGTGCAGCACGTGTTGGACGTGGGCGGTAAGCTTGATTTGGCCTTGCGTGGGCCAGGTGATGACAGCACGAAGGAATCGGTGGCGGTTGATCAGTTCTATCTCGCCAAGCGTTATCAGATTGACTTGACCCGTGAAGATAAATAACGACTGCGCATTTTGCAAAGATTGTGCTCAGTAAACAAGTTCTGCGACTTTAGCTAGCCCTGAGGATAAGATTATGACTCAAAAATTATTGCGCCTACTCCTGAACACCGTTGATACGCAGCGCGCCGAGGCCATTGGCCAGGTCGTTGCCGGGAAAGGTTGGCAATTGTTGCCTTTCGTTGCACAACCACTGCGCACCGACTGGTTACAACAGCTTCAGGTAGATATGATTGTGATCGACCTGGATCTCCCCGATGCCTTGCAACAGGTAAAAGAATTTGCTCAGGGTCTACCAACGGTGCCGGTGTTAGTATTGGCAACCCAGCCGCATCTGACCAAGTTACAGGATGCATTCATGGCCGGGGCCGCAGATTTTGTCGCTTTTCCGATTGAAAATGACCACTTTACGGCCGCTGTCCAACGTGCGGTTAACACACGTTCGGGGACCGCATCACGGGCTACCAGCGTTCCCCGCAGCCGCATGATTGCCGTCACCGGTTTGCGGGGCGGTGTTGGGCGAAGTACGATAGCGGCCAATCTTGCGGTTGCCATTCAGCAGCGCACAAAGCGTGACGTCGTGCTGGCTGAAGCGCACCATGGCCTCGGTCACCTTTCTCTCATGTTGAATTTGCACCCGCGTTATACGATCGCAAATTTGGCCGAAGATGTCAACGTTGATCGTGATATCGTGCAAGCTTATTTGCAGCCACATACCAGTGGCATTCGTTTACTGGCCGCGCCGACTGAGTTGGCCCAAGTCGCAGAATTATCAACCGAGACCTGGCACAATACCTTAAATTTATTAACCGATCTTGCGCCGCATGTAGTTGTTGATACAGCGGCTAACACCGACGATATCCTTTCCGAAGTGCTCAGCCGCGCCGATGATATTGTGGTGGTCGCCAGCCCAGACATCCCCAGCCTACGCGGTGCACAAAGCTTGCTGGCAACATTACATGCCGAAACTGCCATCCGAGCCCGCATCCATGTCGTACTCAACCGAGCGGGTGTGCGGGGTGGATTGGATGCCAATGTGATTCAGAAACAGCTGCGAGAGAAATCTTTTATTGCGATTCCCGAAGACACACCTTTGGCCACCTATGCGCTTAACCGGGGGGTGCCCTTTGTCGTCAGCCACCCACGCGCCGTGATCAGTCGCCGAATTAATACGTTGGTTGACCAAGTGGCCGAAACGTCGCCAGCGCCAGTGAGCGAAGAAAAATTAAAAACGCCAAGCCCCTTCCGTGCCCTGCTGCCGATCAATGGGTATGGCAAAAGCAAAGAGGTCGCATACTAATGGTGATCTGGTTCCTATGTAGCCTGCTCGCCGGTTGGTTGGTCAACCTCATTGCCGATAGCGCGCCAGAACGCCGCTCTGTCCGTGAAACCTGGTTTTGGTCGGCCTGCTTGCTACTACATTCATGGCAGGAGAAAATGGGGTTGACGACAGAGGAAGCCGTCGGCCAACGGCGCCAGCGCTATGCATTAGTCTGGCTTGTGGCCCTCTTGTTAGGTTGGTTTGCCTATCAACGGTTGGGCATTAGCTTGGCCGGTGGCATTTTGGCGATTCAGGCTTGGTTCTTTTTGGCCATTGCGGTCATTGATTTGGAACATCGCCGTGTGTTAAATAATCTGTTGTTGCCAGCGTTGCCCATGATTGTTCTCTTTGATGTGGTCACAGGGCTGCCTAACCCTATCTCGGCTCTGTTAGGTGGAATTATCGGCTTTAGCGTATTTCTGCTCCTGGCCATCATCCAACCTGGCAGTATGGGGATGGGCGATGTGAAATTGGCCGGTGTGATTGGTCTCGCCACTGGCCTCAATGGGGTGGTAGGCGCCATGATGATCTGTATGATTACGGGCGGTCTGGCCGCGGTGTTTGTTTTAGTGCGCAACCGTTCACTGCGCGGTCAGACCATCGCCTATGCCCCCTATCTCGTTTTAGGCGCTTGGGCCGCTTTGTTTTACGGTGTTGACGTCTGGCATTTTGTTAACGTCTGGCATTTTTAAGGGAGACGCGCATTCATGAATCTTGTCTTTATCATTACCTTATTCGTCACCATTGCTATTTTCCTTGTTTTTGCCGGTCTGCATCGCTGGTTGAGCGCTTCCTCCGAAGTCCAACAGCGACTCATGGGCGCCAATCTGCAACCAGGCATCGAACTCTCTAATCGCAACAAGCTCAATGCGCAGGTGAACAAGCGCCTCGGCCGTCTTTCGTTTGCGGCCCAGATTGAACGTCAATTGACAATGGCCGATAGCAGTTGGACCGTCGCCGAGTATTTGATGTTACGGTTAGGCTGTGCTCTTGGTCTATTTCTCCTGGGTTGGTTGTTTTCCGGCAATGTTATCGGCGGTCTATTGCTTGCGATCGTGGGTTGGTCGGCGCCATCCTTCTATATCCGTCACCTTCAGGCCAAGCGGTCCAAGAATTTTGGTGAGCAATTGCCGGATATGCTTAATTTGTTGGTCGGTTCACTACAGGCTGGGTATGGACTTATGTACGCCTGTAACATTGTGCGACAAGAGATGCCTGAGCCGATTGCAACCGAGTTTGGCCGAGTGATGAAAGAAACGTCGCTTGGCTATACGCTAGACCAAGCCTTCGGCCACATGGTTGAACGGCTGCAAAATGATGATCTCGCCTTGGTTGTAGCCGCGATTAATGTTCAGAATGAGGTCGGTGGCAGCTTAGCGGAAATTTTGGCCACGATTTCTGAGACCATCCGCGAACGGGTCAAATTAAAAGGTGAAATTCGTGTGTTGACTGCCCAACAACGCATGACTGGCTTGATCTTATCCTTGTTGCCCTTTGGTGTGGGTACGTTAATCATGTTGATCAATCCGGGTTATATGATGCCCATGTTTCAGCCGGGGTGGACGCTGCTGCTGCCTGCGGTGGCAACCGTCATGATTATCTTCGGCAATATTACAATGCAGTGGGTTACCAAGATTGAAGTTTAGGAGATGATGGCTATGCAACAATCACTTTATCTACTCATTGCGCTTATGGTAATGGGCTTCATGCTCATGCTGATCATGGGTGTGCGGAGCCGTTATGCCAACCAAGCGATGGCGAGGGCGATGACCAATCGCGGTCTAGCAACCCCGACACTTCGGACGATTGAACTGGCTAAGCCCTGGCGCGAACGGGTGTTTAAACCCATGTTGGGTCGGCTAACTGGTTTTGGTCGCCTATTAACGCCGGCCCGCAATCTGGAACAATTGCAACGCGAATTGATCATGGCTGGTCTGGTGAGTCAGTTCAGCGTTACCGACTTTTTGGGGCTACGCTTTCTGGTTGGTACGGTTGTCAGTGCACTGGTGCTCATCACCACATCGCTTGACCGCCCTGTTCCATCCGCTATTTTAATTGCCTTTGCTACTTTCATGGTTGGGTTGTATGTGCCCAATCTTTGGTTGCGGAGCCGAGTGCGAGAGCGACAGAACCAGATCACTCGGGCCATGCCAGACGCGCTGGATATGATGT
>JAPLGZ010000038.1 GCA_026389895.1 Chloroflexota bacterium
CTCCAATAAACTGGCGGCCGTTTTCCCAATCAAGCGCCCCGCTGCATCACAAAAATAGAACTGTTTGGCCGCGGGTAAGGGGGCTTGTAAATATTTGTGTAAATGCCGAATATGCGGAATGGCGCGCGATCCAACCCGAAATGTAGTGATGCTTTCGGCCAGTGCCAGGCGCTGGCTGGGCGCGTTGATGAGATAAGCTTGCCCCTGTGGAAGGGTCGATAAGGTTTGGAGCAACGCGTTTTTTTCAGGGTCGCCAGGTAGATATTGGCCTAGAATGGGGCGCTCTTCTGACCACTGCATGCGGGTTAGCAGCCAATGATCCAGTTGGGCTAGCAAAGCGGGATCCACCTGATCCGAACGATAGCTCACCACAGTGCAACCGCCCACCTGCATAAACTCCAGACATAATTGGTTTAACGCCCCACCACCCGGCGGGCATAGACAATGAACTTCATCTAACAACAGCCAATGCGGTTGCCCCCCATGCTGGCGCAACCCGCGCATCGCCCGCAATAACTCGGCGACATAGCGTTTACGTTCATCAACAGTGCAGAGTGATAGGTCTAGCACCAGGCTGACCTTACCGTATTCGCTAAGCGTAATCACATCGGCAACCGGCGGCAGTTGGGTTTCGTGGCCGCCCAGCAACAGCGTGTGCGGAAAAGCATGCAGGCCGCGATAGTCGCCTTCGGGGTCAATAATGCAGACCTGGTAACCGTGCCGCAACAATTGTTCCGCCAGCAGACCGGCGATCCACGATTTGCCACTCGCACTGGCGCCAAAGAGCCCCCAATTGCCACTGAGCAACTGGCATGGATCCAAATAAACCGGCGTATCGTTGAGGTCAACGCCCAAGTAAAGACGCCGTTCTGGTCGCAACCGGTGCGCTGGAATTTGCCCGACCAACAATTGATCAAGCAGCCAACGCACGCCCATTGCGCTGCGGTAGGGCGCCGTCAAATCAGCCAACGCTTGGATCTCTGGGGCGGCGTTGGCGACGGCCATTGCCAGTTCGGCCACCTCGAACAAGCTGCGATCATTCTCAGCATCACCGCACGCCACCACGTTATGCGCGGAATAGCCCAATTCCTGGAGCGCATACTGTAGACCCGCGCCTTTGGTCGCGCCAGAGGGCAAGACCATCACCGAACCGCGGTTGTACTCCACCGTAGCACCACCACCCAGCTCACGCAAGATCTCCCAAATTGGCCCATCATGCGGAACCTGGGTGGCCACCAGCGCCATGCCGTAGGCGAATGGCAACCCCAATTGTTGGAGTCGCTGCAAAAGCGTGGGGGCAAGCTGGCCAAAGGGCAATACAACGCTGTCACGCCGCGGGAAGTAGACAACGGCGCCATCTTCCGCCACGATGGCTTCACACAGTTCGGCGAATAGACCTTTGGCATCAAACATTTCTAGCCGACGCCCGGTAACAAGGATGATATGCAGCCCCGCAGCCTTGGCCTGACGCAACATCGCCCAAGTCTCCGGTGCCAGTTGATCAGTCTCGGTCAGAGTGCCATCTAGATCACAGGCCAGGATGCGTAAATGCATGAATCTATCCACCCTTCTTGCGTAGCCAGCCATTGGTAGACTGTAAGGCGTGATCAATCCCAGAAGAATTTGTACTTGCCATACGAAACCGCCTTCTCCTCTGGTTCAGCATTGTCCCTCTCTTCCACGTCTTCGTAGACCCATTCAAGGGCTGGTGGATCGGGATACGTTATAGGCACTAAGTTCGAGTTTGTAGACAGTATCGAGCCGCGTGCAACGCACAGGTCAGCGAGTTGTAGAGAGGTCGCGAGGTGGCTGGACCGGTGCATCGCACGCGGATCAACGTGCGATGCACTATGAGACAGGGAGATCGGGAAACAGAGATGCCAACCGTGTCTCCCGATTTACTTACGTCGCACTACGCCTGAACGCGACTAGTCGCCATTATTTCTCTGGGGGCGCTGTGTAACGCTTATTTTTGCGTGAGACAGCAAATCAAAGATTATTGCGGCACAAGCTGATGTTGCAGCGCGATGGCCACCGCCGCCGTTCGATTGGTGGCGTGGAGTTTGGAGAGAATATTACTCACATGAAATTTAACGGTGGAACGACTGATAATCAGGTCATTGGCAATTACATCGTTGCCGACGCCGCGCACCATCAAATGCAGAACCGCACGCTCGCGTTCGGTGAGCGCATTGCCGGCCACCGGCACTGCGGGATGGGTGACAGTGTGCATCAAGGATTGGGTTGCTTCGGGGGCCAACGTCAGCCGCCCCTGGTGCGCCGCGCGCACCGCGTGGATCAACTCCTCGCTGCTGACATTTTTAAGCAAGTAGCCGATTGCACCAGCCCGCAGCGCATTCTGGACCAGAGCATCTTCTTTAAAGCTGGTGAGAACGAGCACCTGGCTCTGAGGCGAGCGCTCCCGTATCAAACGGGTGGCGGTTGCGCCATCCATCCTTGGCATGATCATGTCCATCAGCACGACATCGGGGTGCAACTGCTCACACAAACGAACGGCCTCTTCGCCATCGGCGGCTTCCCCGACCATCTCCAGATCATCAAAGGCAAACAAAAACGCCGCCAGACCGGTGCGTACGACGGCATGATCATCCACCAACAGCACCCGAATTCTTGATAAATCACCTCTGTTTTCTACTCGCATTGTCGCCCTCCCTTTTGAAGGTGGATCTCAAGCTAACATAGAACGAATGAAAATACTTCCCAGGTGCCGTAAGAGTTTGGGGCTTACATAGAAACTTTTGGCGTGAACTGTCTTGATGGCCTCGATCAATTCGCTACCGGCGCTCTCTTTCAGAAGATAGCCCTGCGCCCCCACCTTCAAAGCTTGCACGACATCTTCATTGATCGCATACATCGATAAGATAATGATCTGGGTGATTGGCCTGAGTTCATGGATAAGCCGCGCCGTCTGAATGCTCGCCTGTTTGGGCTGGGCCAGATCAAGCACGATTACGTCCGGACAGAGTTGAACAACCTGGCGCACGGCATCTTCGCCATCTGCTGCCTCGCCGATCACGGCAAAGCCAGGGTAGAGTTCAATGAGGCCGCGTAGGCGCTGACGAACCACAGGATGATCATCAGCCAGCACAATCTTTGTCCGCATAGGGCCAATCTACTCCTTTCATCTCTGCTTACGCCTTTGCCTAGCGCTGTGAATCACACCAGCGTGACCATAAACTTCCGCAATAACCCATCGCGCGGCGCAAATGTTATTCAGTGCGACAAAGGAGATAAAGCTACTATACCAATAATGTATGCACTATCCCAGAGGGGAAGTCTGACATTCCCTGGGGGAGAGACCCGATCCGTGAGGGCAAAGCTGTTTAGTCATCGGCTATAGATAATTTGGAGATTGAGAGATTGGAGATTGACAGGGCGCAATCTCCAATCTCTTGCTTCTAGCCGACGACTAAGGTCCTCTTGTGTTTAAATTGGGGAGTTGACGACTGCGATAGCGAGCCACCCGCCGCCAGGTGTGGGCGCGGCACGGTTATTCTAGCGTGATCACGCCATGTTGAATCGCAAACCGGACAAGGCTGGGTAAATCTCGGAGATCTAGCTTTTGCATCAGCCGACTCCGGTAGGATTCGATCGTCTTAACCGACAGGAAAAGTCGATTGGCAATGGTATTGCTCGTTTTACCTTCAGCTACCAATTGCAGAATCTCCCGCTCGCGTGCCGAGAGTTGCTCCAGTGGGCTGACCATTTCGCTCATTTTGTGTTGAGTCAGATAATTATCGATGATTTCATCTGAAATTTTGGCGCTTAGATGGCGCTGGCCGACATACACGGCGCGAATTGCTTCGATCAATTCACTGCCCGCCGCCTCTTTCAAGACATAGCCGCGCGCGCCCGCGGTTAACGCTTGATAGATATATTCAGGTGTAGCATGCATGGATAGCATAATTATTTGGATATCGGGCGCTGCGGCATGGATCTGGCGCGCCGCTTCAATGCCGTTCAATTCAGGCATGGCGATATCTAGCACAACCACGTCGGGCCCTAGTTGGAGCACGTCGCGCACTGCGTCGCCTCCGCTGGTTGCCTCACCAATGACGGTCAGGTCGGGTTGTGCTTCGAGCAAATAACGTAAACCACTCCGAACGATGCCATGATCATCGGCCAAAAAAATTTTGATCTTCATTGCGCAACCTCAATGCTTACGGTGGTCCCTTTGCCGGGACGACCTTCAATGGAACAATGTCCCCCGATGGCTTCGGCCCGCTCGCGCATTACGAGCAACCCCCATTGCTGGCTCGTCGCCACGTCGGGCAATAATGCCGGCGCAAAACCACATCCGTTGTCGGCCACGGATAACCAAACGGCGTTTCCCTTGTTCGTCAACTCGATAATAACCTTCGTCGCCTGGGCATGTTTGATCACGTTCGTCAATGCTTCCTGAGTAATTCGGAACAAGGTAAGTGCAATTTGCTCGGACAACGGGGGCTTGGATTCTTCCCCTTGTACGACAATGGCCACCCCCGAACGCTTGGTCACCTGTCTGGCATACCAGTTCAAGGTGACAAGCAGACCGTAGCCGTCTAACATGGGCGGGTGCAGATCAACCATCACATCCCGGATCTGTTCGGTCGTCTGCGTGACCAGGAGCATGGCATCACTCAAACGATCATAAACGGGATCAACGCCTGACAACTGGCCAGAAAGTTGGGCCCGGATAATACTCAGGTCGATCCCAAGCGCGGTCAGGTTCTGCCCGATGCGGTCGTGCAATTCGCGTGACAATGCCTTGCGATCTTGCTCCTGGATTTCCGCCAAGCGCTGGTTTAGGGCGCGCAACAGGGTGTGCTGTTGCGCCACTTCTTGCAATAATTGAATATTCTTCTCCTCCACCTGTTTGCGCGCCGTGATGTCACGCACAAGGGTAATCACATCAGCCACGCCGGCAGGGGCAATGCGCGCTTCGAATACATAGCTTTTTTCATCAACCTGGGTATCGAATTCAAAGGCTTGCATCTCCCTCGTCGCTAATGCCTGGCGCCAATGGTGTATGAACTGCTCGGCCAGCGCGGCTGGCTGGCGATCTTGCACCTGTTGGCGAATTAGTTGCGCAAGCGGTTTGTTGACGACAGCGTCTGGCGATGGCGTGATCTTCAGATCGGCGCCATCGCTATGGGCCAGGATCATGGCATCCGGTATCGCCTCTACAAGCGCTCGGTTGTGTGCTTCCATGCTACGTAACGCTTCTTCTGTCTGTTTGCGCTGGGTAATATTCGTGTGCGAAACGACCACGCCGCCCGCATTCAGCGCGAAGGGGGCAGCGGATAAAAGAAACCAACGTTGCTCCGTGGGTGAATGGCAAGGATATTCCAAGGTGAAGTCGCTTTGGGCACCACTAAGCACCGCTTGAATCCCATTCGCCGCGTCTGTGGCATCCGACTGCCGGCAGACCGCCAGATAATTGGCGCCCACGCCAGTACGGTTCGGAAACCCAGCCCCATTGGCCTGGGCAAAACGCTCCCAAGCTTGATTGACAGCGACAATCAGGCCATCGCAATCCAACACGGCAATATGGATGGTCAGCGAATTCAAGATGGCGTGGTTGAAGGCTTCGTTTTGACGAAAGAGTTGCTTGCGCGCCGGCAGGGCGCGCATGGCATACCATGCGCGCATCAGTGCTGGCTTGAGTTTATTGGCGGCGAAATGCATGAACATAACCACCGTCCTATGGTAAGCGTCGCTTGCCACCAACCCTAGAAGCCCAACGCTGCAACGCTTGGGTGGCCCTTCTACGCCAGGCAGTTTATAGCCAAAAGCTAGCGTAAACGCTGCGCAGCGAAAAGGTCGCATTTTCTAATGCAACCCTACAGGCACTAGAAGGTCCTCGTCTCGCGATTAGTGCTGTCGTTGATGAGAAAGTTTGCTTTGAGCGTTATTCACTAAAAACATCAGTAACCATTACGCACATAGCATACTCTGTAGTGTAAATCTACGCCAGTCTACAACAACCGCCACGTAGTGAGTTAAAAACCTGGTCATGTGGCTAGGTTGGTGTTCTCTGAACAAATGCCGAGGGACCAACAATTTCAGGTCCTCTCCTTTCTACACCTGATCGTCATTCATGTTCTCGTCAAACTGTAAGCAGGTGAGTATCCTATTTACCCATTTAGATGCCTTACCTGGCCACTTGGCCAGGTAAAAAACTAGCTAGTTAACTAGCGTTTAGTCCCGTCATCTACCTAGTGTGTGGAGGTCTTCCTTGCTCTATAGTTTACCCAACAGCGTCATAACCTAAAGCCGTAAACCTGGTCCAAGGAATGCGGAGCGAATTGCTTAGGAGAGAAAACAATGCGCGTGCTCATTGCCGACGACCAGGCATGGCTGCGCTCAGCGGTGCGCTTCTTGTTGGAGCAAGAACTTGACATAGAAGTCAGTGGTGAGGCCAGTGATACACAAACTTTACTAGCCAATGCAAAAATAACGCATCCCGATCTGATCCTAATTGACTGGGAATTGCCTGGCTGGCAACCGTATACCGCAAAACAAAATTTGATTGGCACACTGCGCGCCATTGCGCCGCGGGTACAGATTATTGTCTTAAGTGGCTACATCGAGGCTACACCAGTTGCATTGGCGGCGGGCGCCAATGCATTTGTCAGTAAAGGTGAACCACCAGAACATCTGCTGAGCGCCATCCATCAAGCGCGTCAAGTAATTGCCATTTATGAGAGGGAAAAAGCTACCATGGCTGAATTTGATCTGGCTGTGATCGGCGGTGGGCCGGCAGGGTTGGCGGCGACCGTTTATGCCTTACAGGCGCAACTTAATGTGGCTTTGCTAACCCCCGAACTGGGCGGCAAAGTGAGCTACCCGTTTGCTTTACAGGATCTGCCCATGGTCGACACCGTGTGGGGTGCGGCGTTGGTTCACGAATTCGAAGACCAGGTCAAAGCGAAATTAAAAACCCATATCCCACAGGCCGTAACAAGCATTGATCCACGGGCCGATGGCGGTTTTCACCTCACACTGACGGATAACAGCGTGATCGGCGCGCGGGCCATTATTATTTGTACGGGCGCGCGGCCACAACGGCTTTATATCTTTGGTGAAAAAGAGTATCAGGGTCGTGGGGTAAGCTTCTCGGCAAACAGCCATGCGGCCTTCTTTCAAGGCCGGCATGTGGCCGTTGTCGGCGGTGAACGGGCGCTCACCGCCGTGCTCAAGCTGGCGGCCATCGCCGAGCGGGTTTACTATATCATTGCCCACAAAAAAGAGATCACCGGTTCACACGCCGCCGAACAAGTGGTGCGCAAAACCAATGTCTTTATCTATCAAGATTGGGAAGTGCAGGGCATTGTCGGCGATGACTTTGTCACTGGGATCAATCTGGTCAACAACGATGGTGAGCTACGCACCGTCCCCGTCGAAGGGGTCTTTGTTGAAGCCGGTCTGCTGCCCAACAACGAACTGGTGCATGATCTGGTGACGATTGATGAGGATGGTTACATTGTCATCAATCAGCGCTGTGAAACCAATCTGTCTGGGCTCTTTGCGGCCGGAGATGTGACCAACGTCCATGCCGAACAGGTGCCGGTGGCGATTGGCGAAGGGGTCAAAGCCGCGTTAAGCGCCTGGGCCTATCTCGCCCGCCGCACCGTTGGCTAGCCCTGGTCAACTGACCAGGCATAAAACCCACCGGTTGACGAGTAACAATTCTCCCCAGACGCCCAGCGCATCTGGGGTTCTTTTTGTTTAGACTTAAGCCAATTCCGGCTGATAAACATAAATTTATAAGGGCTCAGCCTGATCACAAATGCCTTCTGGGGAGTTGAACATTCAGTCATCATCTCAGCAAATTCAATTTTCTGGATAGGATCGATCGGCGCAGTTGCGCAAACTCATGAGGAGAAATAGAGCGATGACAACGTTAGTTGCAGAGCGCCCCTCAACCGTTCAAAAGACGACGGCCAAGCGCTGGGTATACCTATTTAATCAGTTAGACGAACTGGAAGCAACGCTCCCCGCGGCGGATTGGGATGCTGTCCGGGCGCGCTTGGGTGGCAAGGGCGCCAACTTGGCCGAGATGACACGTCTCGGTTTGCCTGTTCCGCCTGGCTTTATTGTCACCACCGAAGCTTGCAATGCTTATTTGACCCACGACCGCCACTTTCCGCCCGACCAATGGGCGCAACAATTGGCGGCCATGCGCCAATTAGAAGCGTTGACCGGCAAGCGGTTTGGCGATCCCCAAAACCCGTTGTTGGTCTCGTGTCGCTCCGGCGCTAAATTTTCCATGCCCGGCATGATGGATACGGTCCTTAACATTGGTCTCAACGATGAAACGGCGCAAAGTATGGTGGCCCTGACTGGCGACGCGCGCTTTGTCTATGATGCCTATCGCCGGTTGGTGCAGATGTTTGGCTGCGTGGTCATGGGTCTGCCCGATGAGCCGTTTGAACGGGTGATTACAGAGGTCAAGCAAGCGCGCGGCGTTGCTCTCGATGTTGAGTTGAACGCCCAGGAGTGGCAGTCGATCACGGAACGTTTTAAGGGGCTGATCAAAGGCTACAAAGGCAGCGATTTCCCGCAAGATCCGACGCAACAACTTGAATTAGCCACGCGAGCGGTCTTTGATAGCTGGTTTGGCAAACGCGCCGCCGACTATCGCACCGCCACTGGCATTCCGCATGACCTGGGCACGGCCGTCAATATTCAGATGGTCGTCTTTGGCAACCTGGGGGCCAACAGTGGCACCGGCGTAACATTTACGCGCAACCCAGTCAACGGCGGCAAAGAACTCTATGGCGATTATCTGCTCAATGCGCAGGGTGAGGATGTTGTAGCGGGCATTCGCAACACGCTCCCGATCGCGCAGCTTCAAAAGGATATGCCCCAGATCTACACCCAGTTTAGCGAGATTTGCGACAAATTAGAACAACACTTCCACGACATGCAGGATGTGGAATTTACGATTGAGCAGGGCAAGCTCTGGATGTTGCAGACCCGCAATGGCAAACGCACGGCGCGCGCCGCCATCAAAATTGCCGTGGATATGACGAACGAGACCCTGATTGACCGCAAGACGGCGCTCACCCGCGTCTCGCCGGAACAGGTGGAAATGTTGTTACATCCACAATTTGGCGAAGAAGTGAAAAAAGCGGCGCTTGATGCCGGCAAGTTGCTGGTCGAAAAGGCTGTCAACGCGAGCCCTGGCGCGGCCGTAGGACAGGCCGTCTTTGATGCCGACACGGCGGAAAAATGGGCCAAAGCCGGCAAAGCGGTGATCATGGTGCGCCCAGAGACCAAGCCAGATGATGTGCATGGTCTGATCGCGGCGCGCGGTGTCCTTACCAGTCGTGGCGGAGCGACCAGCCATGCCGCGGTCGTCGCCCGCCAGTTTGGCAAACCGGCCGTTTGTGGGGCCGAGAATCTAACGATCAACGTCGAACAACATCTCTTTGTGGCCATGCTTGACGGCCATGCCATAGAAGTGCATGAGGGCGACTGGCTGAGCATTGACGGCAGCACAGGCGAAGTCTTTCTGGGCCAGTTGGAGACACGCGAGCCAGACTTCGCGCGCGAATTGGAACTAAAAACCTTGCTAGCTTGGGCCGACACCGTGCGCAAACTAGGGGTGTGGGCCAATGCCGACTATCCCAAAGATGCCGAACGCGCCCATCGTTATGGCGCCGAAGGCATCGGCCTTTGCCGCACCGAGCACATGTTCTTTGAACAAAATCGCTTGCCCATTGTGCAAGAGATGATCATGGCGACCAGCAAGGCGCGCCGAGTCGCGGCCCTAGAGAAATTATTGCCAGTGCAACGTAAAGATTTTGAAGGCATCTTTCGCGCCATGGCTGGCCAACCGGTGATCATCCGGCTGCTCGATCCGCCACTGCACGAGTTTCTGCCTTCCTATAGTGAACTTGTGCAGGATCTGGCCGATCTGAAGGTGCGGTTGCAACATTTTCATACCCTGAGCGAGATCGACGCCGCCCTGGCTGAGGTGAGGCAGAAAGAAGATATCCTCAACCGCGTGAAGGCATTGACCGAAGCCAATCCCATGTTGGGGTTGCGCGGCGACCGGCTGGGCATCCTCATGCCAGAGATCACCGAGATGCAGGTGCGGGCGATTTTAGAAGCGGCGATCAATGTGCAACGGGACGGCATCTCTGTGCACCCAGAGATTATGGTGCCGCTCTCCAGCCACGTCAACGAATTGAAGTATTTAAAGCAGTTGGTGCAGACCGTAGCCGCACAAGTCTTCAAAGAAGCCGGGCTGGTGATCGATTACAGCTATGGCACGATGATCGAGGTGCCGCGCGCCGCCCTGACCGCTGACCAGATGGCGACCGAGGCTGAATTTTTCAGTTTTGGAACGAATGATTTGACGCAGACAACGTTTGGTATGAGTCGCGATGACGCGGAAGCGAAGTTCTTGATCCAATATACCGAGCTCGGCATCCTGCCAACCAACCCCTTCCAACAGTTGGACCGCGAAGGGGTGGGCAAGCTGATTGAAATGACGGTCAAGCTAGGGCGTAGCACACGCCCCGGTATGCACATGGGCATTTGTGGTGAACATGGCGGTGACCCAAGCAGCATCGAGTTTTGCCATCAGATCGGTCTCAACTATGTCAGCTGCAGCCCGTTCCGTGTGCCGATTGCCCGCCTGGCCGCGGCGCAGGCAGCCTTAAAGGACTTGATTTAAGGATAAGTCTTCCGGGAAGTGGTCAGGCAGTTGCTGGTTAGCGAAGTAGGGTTTGACCACTTCCCGGAAGACGGCTCGCGTCCTAATACTGGATTACCCCGCCAGCAACAACAGGGTTTTAATGGTTCGCATCAAATATTACAGGGTCTTGCGACCCTGTAATATTGGGAAACTGAGGAAATAGATCATGTACAATTCTATCGTTGTGCCGCTCGATGGCTCGTCCTTTAGTGAACACGCACTGCCCAGCGCTTGTGCGCTGGCCACCCGCACCGGCGCCACCTTGTGGTTGCTACATGTGCATGCGCTCTCCGCTTCGCCGATCTACGTGGAAGGTCTGCCCGTGATCGACGAAAAGCTCATATCCCAGAGCCGGGCGCATGCCTTTGCCTATCTCCAGCAAGTCCAAACGCGCTTATTAGCCGCCCAACCCCAACTCAACATTGCGATTAAAGCAATTGATCGCGCCATCGAAAGTATTGTACAAGAACCATTAGGCGCTTTTCTAGCCACTTATATCGCAGCCACCAACCCAGACCTCGTTGTCATGACGACCCACGGGCGCGGCGGTCTAGCGCGTGCCTGGCTGGGCAGCGTGGCAGATACACTCGTTCGCTTGAGCCATGTCCCCATCTTACTCGTTCAGCCGACCGAGGCGGCGGTTGACTTTGGGCAGGCGCCGCCGGTTAAACATATTCTGATCGCCTTAGACGGGTCTACTTTTGCCGAACAGATCCTGGAACCAACACTGACGCTGGGGAGGTTGCTGGGGGCCGAATGCACCTTGTTGCAGGTGGTAGAGCCATTGTTTCCAGTCTACAACGCCGTCGCCCATACGCAAGAGCTGGATGCAGCGGGTGTCCAAATCGCGCAACGTTATCTTGCCGATATTGTCCAACGGTTCCACCGTGAGGGTCTATCTGTAACCACCCATGTAGCCTTGGCCGAGCAGCCAGCCGCCGCCATCTTGGCCTATGCGCAACGTCACGCGGTTGATTTGGTTGCCTTGGCGACGCATGGGCGTAGCGGGTTGCCACGTTTGTGGCTAGGCAGCGTCGGCGACAAAGTGCTGCGAGGCGCCACGATGCCCGTGCTCATCTATCGGCCCCAGGTGGAAGCAGCGTTCGCTTAGACCACTGGCCACCTGGCCAGGTAAAATATCCCTCCTCTGACCAGTAACAAATCTCCTCTGATGCCGGGCGCATTGGGGGAGATTTTGTTTTACAGTAGACATGACTTAGTGGATAGCTCACAGCGACACAAACGATGTGTCAAAGATCGGAGAAGCAGAGATGACGAACCTTGAAGGGCGTGAAATCGTGACCATTGACGGCAACGAGGCTGCGGCCTATATTGCCTATAAGACGAATGAGGTCATTGCGATCTACCCGATCACACCAGCGTCGCCGATGGGCGAACTGGCGGATTTATGGAGCGCCCAAGGCGAAAAGAATCTGTGGGGAGCCACCCCTTCCGTAGTGGAATTGCAATCCGAAGCCGGGGCCGCGGGTGCGGTGCATGGCGCTTTGCAGACTGGCGCGCTGGCGACCACCTTTACAGCCAGCCAGGGTTTGCTCTTGATGTTGCCCAACATGTACAAGATCGCCGGCGAACTGACCAGTGCGGTCTTTCATATTGCCGCCCGTTCGCTGGCGGCGCAAGGGCTTTCGATCTTTGGCGACCACAGCGACGTGATGGCGGCGCGCAGCACCGGTTGGGCGATGCTCTTCCCCAATTCGGTGCAAGAAGCCATGGACTTCGCCCTGATTGCCCACGCCACCACCTTGGCCGCCCGTGTGCCGTTTTTGCATATTTTTGATGGTTTTCGCACCTCGCACGAAATCAACAAAATCGAGAAACTGAGCGAAGACGACATTCGTGCCTTGGTCGATGATAACCTGGTGCATGCCCACCGGGCACGCGCCTTGACCCCCGATGCCCCGGTGATCCGTGGCACAGCGCAAAACCCCGATGTCTATTTCCAAGCCCGCGAGACGGTCAACCCTTATTATCTAGCCACACCGGCGCTTGTCCAGCAGATGATGGATAACCTTGCGACGCGCACCGGGCGCGCCTATCATCTGTTTGACTATGTAGGCGCCCCAGACGCCGAACGGGTGATCGTCCTGATGGGTTCGGGCTGCGAGACGGCGGAAGAGACGATCCACTATCTGACCGCCCAAGGGGAAAAGATCGGCATGGTGAAAGTGCGCCTCTATCGCCCCTTTGCCGTGGAGCATTTCCTAGCCGCGCTGCCAGCCACCGTCAAGGCAATCGGCGTGTTGGATCGGACCAAAGAACCCGGTAGCGCCGGTGAGCCGCTTTATCTGGATGTGGTGACCGCGCTGGTGGAGGGGCTGGCGAATTGCCAAGCGCCCTTTGTCCAGATGCCGCGCATCATTGGGGGGCGCTATGGCCTCTCTTCCAAAGAATTTACGCCAGCGATGGTGAAGGCCCTGTTCGATGAGCTGGCCTAACCAGCCCTAAAGAACCATTTTACGCTGGGGATCTTCGACGATGTCACGTATACCAGCCTGGATTTTGATCCTGCCTTCGACATTGAGCCGCCAGATGTGGTGCGCGCGGTCTTCTGGGGGCTTGGTTCCGATGGCACCGTCAGCGCCAAC
>JAPLGZ010000583.1 GCA_026389895.1 Chloroflexota bacterium
ATCTGGCGCTCGTCTTGAGTGCCGCTGAGTTAGCCTTTGCGGATGTTCATCCTGAGGTTAGTTATCAGGTAGAGGACATCATTTTCCCAGAGCCCTTGATCGTACCGGACGGCGAAAGCCGCACCGTTCAGTTGATTTTGACCCCCACTGAACCGGAAGCCGGTCAACCGTTCTACGAACTTCGCTTGATTAGCTTTGTGTCAGCCAGCGAACCGCTTGCCACCCATGCGCTTGGGCAGTTGACCATTGGCACCAGTTTAGCAAGTGAAGCCATCGCCTTAGACCAAGTACGCGCGCGTTGTACAGAGCCAGTGGATATTGCCAACTTCTATGAAAAGGTAGCGCAGCAGCAGATCGCACTAGGGCCAAGTTTCCGCTGGCTGACGGCGGGGTGGCGTGGCCAGGGTGAGGCGCTGGGCCGCTTGCAGCAACCGGTTGGACTTGGTGATCTGTCAGACTCCGTACTACACCCAGGTCTGCTAGATGCCTGTTTTCAAATGACTGGGTTGACAAACCCAACTGCACCGGAAACCCGGCTACCGTTTGCCGTGGGCAGGTTGCAACTCTATCAGCCCATCACCGGGCAGGCGTGGTGGTGCCATGCCCAACAAATCGCTGAAGCAAAATGGGATATTCGGCTCTTCGACGATCTGGGCCAACTCGTCGTCGCCATTGATGGCTTCGAGCTGCGCACTGCTGCCCCAACGGCCATCCAAGGGACCGAGCCTTGGCGGGATTGGCTGTATACCATGCAATGGCAGCCACGCCCCAGCTTTGGCTTGCCACTGGATAACCTGCCCACGTTGGCGGCAATTGACGAGCAGTTGCGGGCGAAGTTGCCGCAATGGCAAGCCGACAGTACAAAGTTGGCGGCCTATCGCGCCGGTTTAGCCCGGTTAGAAGCCCTGGGTGTGGACTATGTCCTGGCTGCCCTGACCAACGCCGGCTTGACCTTTACCAAGAAAGCGATTTGGCCCACGGAGCAAATGGCGCGTCAGCTTGGTGTCGTGCCGCAACATCAACGCCTCTTTGCGCGCATGCTGGCGATGCTGGCCGAGGCTGGGGTGCTAACGCGCGTGGACGACGCTTGGAAAGTCAAACGCATTCCCGCGATCAAAGACCCGCAGATGCAGTTTCACGCCCTGCAGGAAACCTATGGTGATGTGATCGGGGCCGAGCTAACCTTGCTGCAACGTTGTGGCAGCCAGTTGGGCGACGTGCTCCGCGGGCAGCAAGATCCGCTGGATCTGCTCTTTCCTGGCGGCGACGCCCAGACGGTGACGCATATCTACCAGAAATCCCCCAGTGCCAGGCTGATGAACCAACTAATCTACGATGTGGTGGCGACCCAACTGGCCGGTTTGCCAGCCGAACAGGGCATCCGCATCCTGGAAATTGGCGCAGGGACGGGCGGCACTACCGCTGGCTTGCTGCCACTGCTACCCGCTGGGCAAACTGAGTATACCTTTACCGACATTGGGGGGAGCTTCCTCAAAAAAGCCAGCGAAACCTTTGCCGATTATCCGTTCATGCAGTATCGCCCCCTGGATATTGAACAATCGCCCGTTGCCCAAGGCTTCGGACGCCACCAATACGATCTGATTATCGCGGCGAACGTCTTGCACGCGACCCGCAATCTGCGTGAAACCTTGACCCACATCAAACAACTGTTGGCCCCAGGTGGCCGGTTGCTCTTGTTGGAAGGCACCGACCGCAGCAACTGGGTAGACCTGACCTTTGGGCTGACCGACGGCTGGTGGCGCTTTGCCGACGACCGCGCCAATCATCCCTTATTGACCGCCAACGAGTGGCAGGAGCGGCTGCTGACTTGTGGCTTTGCGGCGGCCATTTCGGCCCCATCCAGTACAGCGGCCAATCTCAATCTCGGCCAGACGCTCATCGTGGCCCAGGCCGATCAGGCAACGGTCGCGCCGGAGCGTGGTTGGCTGATCTTTGCTGACGAGCAAGGCACTGGCCAAGCCCTGGCCGCGCAAATGCGCCAACGGGGTGAGCAGCCCTGGTTAGTCTATGCCAAGGAGCGCTATTGCCAGCTAGACGCAACAACCTATCAGATCGATCCCGCAAGCAGTCAAGATTACCGGCAACTGTTGGCCGCCGCGCCACCGTTGCAAGGCGTTATTCATCTCTGGAGTCTGGATGCCCCGCCGCTGTGCCAACCGAGTGATCTGGAAGTCGCCGCCCAACAGAGTTGCGGCAGTATCTTAGCGCTGGTGCAAGCCATGTTAGAAGAATTGACCGATCCACCACGCTTGTGGTTGGTGACGCAAGAAGCGCAAGCCGTCACCGCGCAAGACAGAGTGAATGGAGTTGCGCAGTCGCCGGTCTGGGGACTGGGGCGGGTGATTGCGCAGGAGCACCCTGAACTGCACTGTGTCCGGCTTGATTTAGCCACAGACCAGAATTTTGCGGCGCAAGCCAATCGGCTGTGGACGGAAATCCATAGTAGTCTGGCCGGAACGCCGGTGGCCGAGCAGGTGGCGTTGCGCCAGGCCAAGCGCTATGTCGCTCATTTAGCGCCCTACGAACAAGCCCAAAATGAGTACAAGGTAGCACCGCCCATTGCCATTCAGGCCGAAGCCACCTACGTAATCACCGGCGGGCTGGGTGGGTTAGGGTTGCTGACGGCGCAATGGTTGGTGAAACACGGCGCCCGCCATCTGCTCTTGGTGGGGCGACATGGCGCCACCGCGCAGGCCCAAGCACAGGTCGCGCAATTAGAGCAACTGGGGGCGGAGGTGCAAATTGCTTGCGCCGATGTAACCGATATCGAGCAAGTGCGGGCGGTGTTAGCCACCATCCATGCGGCCTATCCGCTACGCGGTGTGATCCATGCGGTCGGTGTGCTCGATGATGGCATCCTTTTGCAGCAGAACTGGGAACGGTTTGTCAAGGTCTTGGCGCCCAAGATGTGGGGCGCATGGCATTTACACACGCTCACCCAAGAGATGCCGCTGGATTTCTTTGTCTTATATTCGTCGATCGCCGGTCTGCTGGGCAATCAAGGCCAAGCGAACCACGCCGCGGCCAACGTCTTTTTAGATACCTTGGCCGCCTATCGCCAGGCGCAGGGGTTACCAGCCCTGAGCATCGCCTGGGGACCGTGGGCGGAAATCGGCGCGGCCGCCCATTTACAAGCAAGCATGGCGGCCCAGGGGATGCAGATGATTGATCCACAGCGCGGGATCCAAATCTTTGCCCATCTGCTCAACCAACCCCAGGCCCACATGGGCGTCTTGCCCATCAACCGGTCGCTGCGCGCCACAGCACCGAAAGCGGGCCGGTTAACCGCGGCGCCAGCCATACCCGAAAAGAACTTGCGCCAGGAGTTGGCCGCGTTGTTGCCGGATGTGCGTTTCGCCAGGATCGCCAATCATGTGGAAACGCAACTGGCCTACGTCTTGGGCTGGTCGGCCAGCAAACGCATTGACCCGAAAGCCATTATCTCGGAATTGGGCTTGGATTCGTTGATGGCGGTGGAGTTGCGCAACAGGCTGCAAGAAGCATTGGCGGTCAAGTTGAGTCCGGTGCTGGTCTTTGAATATCCGACCCTGGAAAAGTTAAGCCAGCACCTGTGCTAGCTATTGTTCCCAGTGGTCGAAACAATGGTTGAGGCAGATGACGCCGCCACAGCAGCAGCAACCGCCCTTGAAAATATTGCCCATCTATCGGCCGACGAAGTGGGCGCGTTACTCGATAAAGAATTGGAGATGTTCGGTGACCTCATTGCAGACAGAGAATGACAACGCGCTGCGGTTGCAACGGGCGCTGGTCGCCTTGCAGCAAGCGCGTACAAAAATTGACACCCTGGAGCGGACGCGAACAGAACCAATCGCCATTATCGGTATGGGCTGTCGCTTCCCAGGGGCAGAAAATCCGGCGGCCTTCTGGGAGCTGCTGCGTAATGGGACGGATGCCATTGGCGAAGTGCCGGCTGATCGCTGGGATATTGAGGCATATTATGACCCGAACCCGCAGGCTGCTGGGAAAATGTACACGCGCTATGGTGGGTTTCTGGATCGCATCGATCAATTTGATGCCGCCTTTTGGGGCATTTCGCCGCGCGAAGCGGTCAAACTGGATCCCCAACAACGCCTCTTGTTGGAGGTCAGTTGGGAGGCCCTAGAACAGGCGGCTCTGAACCCGGATAAGCTGGTCGATAGTCTGACCGGTGTTTTTATTGGCATCACCAGCATCGGTTATGCCAATTACATCACAACTCAGGGGCAGAGCGATCTGGATATGTATACGATGATGGGTGACAACTGTAGCATAGCCACCGGGCGGCTCTCCTATTTGCTGGGACTTGGCGGGCCGAATCTCGCCGTCGACACCGCGTGTTCCTCCTCGTTGGTGGCGACCCATCTGGCCTGTACGAGCCTGCGCAATGGGGAGTGTAACCTGGCGCTGGTCGGCGGTGTCCATGTCCTGCTAACGCCCCAGGGCACGATTGGCTTTTGTCGGGCAGGAACGATGGCGCCAGATGGTCACTGCAAGACCTTTGATGCCCGCGCCGATGGCTATGTGCGTGGGGAAGGGTGCGGGATGATCGTCCTCAAGCGCATTTCCGATGCCGTCCGCGATGGCGATAACATCCTGGCGCTGATTCGGGGCAGTGCGGTCAATCAGGATGGACGCACGAATGGCCTGACCGCGCCCAATCCCCTGGCTCAGCAAGCGGTGATTCGGCAGGCGTTGAAGAATGCAGGGATCAAACCCACCGAGGTAGGGTATGTCGAAACGCACGGCACAGGCACGCCCCTTGGTGATCCGATTGAGGTTAATGCCTTGGGCGCCGTCTTTCACGAACGCCAACAACCACTAGTCATCGGCGCGGTCAAGACCAATGTCGGCCATTTAGAGGCCGCTTCCGGCGTGGCGGGGATCATCAAAGTTGTCATGGCCTTACAGCATGGTGAAATCCCACCCAATCTCCATTTCGCCACGCCCAACCCGTACATCGCCTGGGACGAATTGCCCGTGACTGTGCCCACCGTGTTGACCCCCTGGCCAAGCGTTAGCCCGTCCGGCAAACGGGTGGCGGGGGTCAGCGCCTTTGCGGCCAGCGGGACGAACGCCCATCTTGTGCTCGAAGCGTATGAGAGACAGGGAGACAAGGAGACAGGGAAACAAAGAGATAGGGAGATAGGGAGACAGGGGGCGTTGGCGGATGACAATGCCGCGCACAACGCAGCGCGACCGTACCATCTGCTCGCCCTTTCTGCTAAGACGAAAGCGGGGCTGTTAGAGTTAGCCACGCGTTATGCTGACGCGTTGAATAAGAACCCAACGGTTTCGATGGCGGATCTCTGTTTCACCGCCAACACGGGTCGGTCACACTTTGCGCACCGCTTGAGCGTCGTCGGGCAGTCAGCCGCTGAGTTTGAAAAGCGGCTGCGGGTTGCCGCAACAGGTAAAAAGTCAACCTGGACCGCACTGGGCAACCTTTCCGGACAAAAGCCCAAAATTGCTTTTCTCTTTACCGGGCAAGGGTCGCAACATATTGGGATGGGCAAGCAACTGTACCAAACCAACGCCACCTTTCGCGCCATCATCAACCAGTGTGACCAGATTTTGCGCCCCTACCTGGCGCATGGACTGTTAGAGATTTTATTCTACACGGAAGCCGCGGCGGGCCAAGACGCGGAATTGATTAACCGCACCGCCTACGCCCAACCGGCGCTGTTTGCAGTGGAATACGCGTTAGCGACCTTGTGGCAGGCATGGGGCGTCAAGCCGGATGTTGTCCTCGGCCACAGCACGGGTGAGTATGTGGCGGCGTGTGTGGCGGGGGTCTTTAGCCTGGAAGATGGGCTAAAATTAATTGCGGCGCGCGCCCGTCTGATCGAAGCCGTTTCATCCGGTGGCGCAACCGCGGCAGTTTTGGCCGGCGAAGCGCAAGTAGCGGTGGCCATTGCCCCCTACCGCGAGCAGATTAGTATTGCTGGGATCAATGGCCCCTTGGAAACGCTAATTGCGGGCTCGGCAGCGACGCTAGATCTGACCATCGCGGCCTTAAAAGAACAAGGATTAGATAGCCGCCGTCTGCAAATTCCCCATGCCACCCATTCACCTTTGATGGAGCCAGCGTTGGATGAGTTTGAAAAACTGGCCCAACAAGTAATCTATCAGCGACCGCGTCTCACGTTGATTTCGAATGTAACGGGTGGTGTGATTGAGGCGGTCGATGCCAACTATTGGCGGCGTCACCTGCGCGAGCCGGTCCGTTTTGTCGACGGCATGAACCAATTACAAGCCGAAGGCTGTGACATCATGTTAGAAATCGGTCCGGCGCCGGTGCTCCAATTGCTGGGGCGGCAAAACTGGCGCGGCCCAGCCAAAGTATGGCTACCTTCCTTGTGGTCGATTCGGCCGGATTGGGAGCAGATGCTGCAAAGTATGGGCACCCTATACACCTGTGGCGTGGCGATCAATTGGGCGCGTTTCGACGAAGAATCTACCCATCACAAAGTCGATTTGCCCACCTACCCTTGGCAACGCCAACGATATTGGCCAGATTTACGCGGGAAACAGCCTGCTGGCGAGCGGTTCGACGGCTCGACTGAGCTCGCCGAAGTCAGGCTCACCGCCCGATCGGGGTCTGAGCTTGGCGAAGACCAGAGCAGTGCAAGTGCAGGGCACGCAAACAAGACCAATCAACATCTCTTACTTGGGCAACGAGTAGTGTCAGCCGCTTTTACGAACAACGAAATTCAGTACGAAAACCAGTTCAATGCGGCCTTTCCCAGCTATCTAACCGATCATCGCGTCTATGAACACGCGCTCCTGCCCACCACCGCCTATCTGGAGATGGCCTTAAAAGCCGGGGCAAATCTGCTCGGCACCGATCAGCTAGAGATTGAACACTTTGCCATTCACCAAGCCCTGATCCTACCCGAAGCAACAGCCACAATCCGCGTACAAACGATCTTAACGCCGACCCCAGCGGGTTATACTTTCAAAATCTACTCCGCTGAAGCCGACCCCGCGGCCGGACAAGCAGCAACGTTTCGATTGCACGCCGAAGGAATTGTTCGCCAGCACGCGACGTCGTCATCTGGGGAAGTGGTCGATCCCTCGTGCCTCGGGACAAGTTTAACGGCACTGAAGGCAACCATCACCGAGCCAGTTGACATTGCGGCGTTCTACCAACGCTATGCACGGCGTCATTTGAACTATGGTCCTGCATTCCGCCTTATTCAGCAGCTTTGGCGAAGTAGCTTGACTGACGAAGAAAGTGCAGACGACATGCAGCCGCCAAGAAAGACATTGGGGCTGATTCGCTTACCGGCGCAGCTTGCCGCAATGCCAGATGCATCCGCGGCACGATATCAGTTGCACCCCGCCCTGCTGGACGCCTGTCTCCAAGTTTCGGGTGCGCTCTCCACCGCTGATGAATTCACCGCCCTGCCGATTGGGATCGACCGCGTCGTCTATCTGCGGGCGCCGGGGCAAGAAGTCTGGTGTGAGGCGCGGATGCGTTCCGTGACGGACGAAATCTACACCATCGATTTGCGGCTATGGCGACCTGACGGCCAAGTAGTTGCGATAATTGCGGGCTTACAAGTCAAACAAACCACACAGCAGGCCCTAACTCTGCAACAGACGCGCAGTGGCAGCGAAGCGTGGCGCGACTGGCTTTATCAAGTGGTTTGGCAGCCCCAAGAACGCCCTCCAATGGCAGCCACAGATAGCATTTCTGGCACTATTCAATCTGCACGCTGGCTGATTCTGGCTGATCACAATGGGCTGGGCGAGCAACTCGCCACCTTGTTAAACGGCCGCGATGAGCAGGCGATCTTGGTGTTGCACGGCAACACCTATGAACAAGTCAACGCCAACACCTACCGGATTAACCCGCTCGCTGTCGCCGACTACCAGACGCTCTTCGCTGCGCAACCAGACATCTCTGGCGTGATTCACTGTGGGAGTGTCACCGCGCCAACCGATGCAGAAACGTTGTCCATCGAAAGTTTACAGGCGGCGTCCTTGGCTGGCTGTGGCACACTGTTGGCGCTGCTCCAAGCCATGAGCCAGCAAACCAAACCGCCAGCGCTTTGGCTGGTAACCCAAGGGGCGACCGGGCCGGATGAGGCCTCCCAGATTCCCCTGGCTGGTCTCGCCCACTCGCCTGTTTTAGGAATGGCGAAGGTGGTGGCCCTGGAATATCCCGATCTACCTTTGGGGCGCGTCGATTTGGACCCGCAGAGTTCGAGCCAAGCGGCAGCCCAAATCCTCTTGACTGAACTAGCGAGCCTCCCTGGTGCGGCCAGCGAAGAGCAAATCGCCTACCGCAACGGGACGCGTTATGTCGCTCGATTGGCGCGGATAAGACCTGATCAGCAAAACAGGCCGATGCGTTTGGAAATTGGCAAAAAAGGCAGCTTGGAAAATATCGAGCAACGCCCCTTGGCGCGGCGCAAACCAGCCCCCAATGAGGTTGAAGTGCGCGTACACGCGGCAGGACTTAATTTCCGCGATCTGCTCAATGCCCTGGGACTGTATCCTGGTGACGCCGCAGTGCTGGGCATTGAGTGCAGTGGTGAGGTGGCGGCTGTTGGTGACAATGTCACCATGTACGCAATTGGCGACCCGGTGGTGGCTGTCGCTTCCGGCAGTTTTGCGCAATATGTGACTGTCCGGGTCGAACATGTGGCGCACAAACCCCAAAATCTAAGTTATGAGGAAGCCGCCACTATCCCCAGTGTCTTCTTAACAACCGACTATTGCCTCAACCACGTCGCCAAAATGAAAGCGGGCGACCGTGTCTTAATCCACACGGCATCCGGTGGCGTGGGACAAGCCGCGATCCAGTTGGCGCAACAAGCGGGGGCGGAAGTCTTTGCGACGGCCAGCCCTGGCAAGTGGGCCACGCTGTCCGCGTTGGGTGTGAAGCACATCTATAATTCGCGGACGACGATTTTTGCCGAAGAAATTATGGCCGATACGCAGGGACAAGGTGTGGATATTGTCCTCAACACCCTGACCGGAACCGGCTTTATCGAAAATAGTCTTGCTTGCTTGGCTCCTAATGGCTATTTTATGGAAATCAGTAAACGCGATGTATGGAGCGCCGAGCAAATGGCCGCGGTGCGCCCGGATGTAGCCTACTTTTTGACTGACCTGGTCGAAGTGGGCGAACAACAACCAGCGTTAATTCAAGAGATGTTGCAAACGCTAATGGCGCAATTTGCGCAAGGCACCCTGGCCCCGCTGCCGCAGACCACCTTCACGATGGAAAATGCGATCAGCGCCTTCCGCTATATGCAGCAAGCCAAGCATACGGGCAAGATCGTCCTCACCCAACCGCAAGCGCGCCCAGTAGTGATTCGCGCAGATGCAACTTACCTGATCACGGGCGGACTCGGTGGGCTGGGATTGGTCACGGCGCGGTGGTTGGTCGAACAGGGCGCCAAACACCTGATCCTCAGTGGACGGAACCAACCACAAGCCGCAGCCCAGTTGCAACTCGACACCCTGCGCGAGTTGGGCGCCGACATCCTGGTTGCGCAAGCCGATGTCACCAGCGGTGAACAGCTCCAAAGAATGATGGCCGCCATTGATGCGCGTTATCCCTTGCGCGGGGTGATTCATGCGGCAGGGCTGCTGGCGGATGGGGCGTTGGTCAACCAAAGCTGGCCCCAATTTAGCCAGGTGTTAGCCCCCAAAGTCGAAGGGGCCTGGCATCTGCACACCTTGACCAAAGACTTGCCTCTGGATTTCTTTGTGCTCTTTTCTTCCGCGGCGTCCATGATTGGCTCTGCAGGGCAAGCCAATCATGCCGCGGCAAATGCGTTCTTGGACAGCCTCGCCCATTATCGTCGTTCGATTGGTCTGCCGGCGTTGGCCATTAACTGGGGGGGCTGGTCAGAGGTTGGCCAAGCGGCGAAGCTCATGGCGCAACTAAAACAACAGGGGATGGCAGCGATCACCCCGAATCAAGGCGCCGCGATCTTCGGGCAGTTGTTAGCTGAATCCTACGCGCAAGTAGGGGTCGTTCCGATCAACTGGTCGCAAGCAAAGGGCTATCGGCCCTTTTTAAGTCGTGTGCAAGGCCCAGCCACCCCAGCAGGCCGACAAGCGCAAGCCAGCGAAGAAGCAGATCCGCAAGCGTTCAAACAGTTATTAAGCACGACCAGCCCAACAGAACGCGGGGCGCTACTCATTACCCACATCCAACAACAGGTGGCGCTGATTTTGGGCCATGAAAACGAGGCGGCCATTCCGCGAGCGCAGGGTTTCCGTGAATTGGGCATGGACTCGTTAACTTCGATGGAGTTGCGCAATCGCCTGCGGAGCAGTTTGGCGTGCGAATTGCCGGCCGCGGTCGTCTTCAACAACCCCACGGTCGAGGCGCTGGCCGGGTATTTGGCGCAAACAGTGCTGCCAACATTACTACTCAGCCCATCCTTACCCGAAAGGGAAGCAATTGTCACGGCGCACGAGACTGTTCCTCCCCTTTTGGGGGAGGCTAGGAGGGGGCTGCTGAGTAGTTACACTGGTGAGACGCACGTGTCTACGATGAGCGAACGCAAGATCGCGGTCGCTAATTTGGCGTTGCGCGTCTGCGAATGGGGTGCAGCGGATGGCAAACCAATTGTCTGTATCCACGGCACGCGCGATCATGGCGCGAGTTGGGGCAGCATGGCGGCAGGCTTGACGCCGCAGGGTTACAGAGTGATTGCCCCAGATTTGCGCGGGCATGGCCATTCCGATCACGTGGGGCCAAACGAACGTTACCAATTGCGCGATTTTGTCGGCGACCTGGATCAACTATTCGAGCAACTCCACCTAGACGATGTGACGCTGGTGGGCCATTCGCTGGGCTCGATCATTGCCGTCCTCTATGCCACGGTGCGCCCGCAACGGATCCGCCAATTAGTGCTGGTGGAACCGACCTTATCGCCAGGCCGCACGCAGCCGCAGACCTTCACCGATCAGCTCACAACGCACTTGAAACATGTTGATAGTTCGGCCCTGGCGCCGCCACCTCGCCAGCATAAGATTATCGCAGACCTGGCCGACGCCGCCGAACGCTTGCGCCAAGTAACGCCATCGATGCCACAGGAACTCGCAATGGCAATGGCGCAGCGGCTGACCAAACGGCAAAACAATGGCTTAGCCTGGCGCTGGGACATTCGGCTAGACGAACTGGAAGACTTTTTTGATGGATTAGAGCAAGCCGAATACCTGCGGATGCTGGCCAGCCAAGCGACGCTTGCCACGCCAACAATTATCGTCTATGGCTCGGACAGTGGCTGGATCACCGCCCAGGATAAAGTGTTGATTCAGGCGGCGCTACCGAATACACAGCCGTTTATGCTAAAGGGTGGCCATAGTCTCCACATCGACGCGCCCGTTGAACTGGCGAGCGTTATTCTTGAGGCAGCAAAGTAAAGGCTAAGTATTTAGCCGAGGGCTGAGCTTGTCGTAGCCTGAGCTTGTCCGTAGGCGGGCTACGACAAGCTCAGCCCTCGGTTGCTTCAATAGTTACAATAAAGGAATATTTTATGAAGATTCAAACTGTGGGTGTCGTTGGGGCGGGTGTGATGGGGCGTGGCGTCGCCCAGGCCTTGGCGCAAACCGGCCACCAAGTGATCTTGGTTGATCTATCCGATGCGATTCTGGCCAATGCCAAGACCGAAATCAAAGCCAATATTCGCGTCTACAACCTCTTTGCGAAAGAAAAGTTGGCCCTTGGCGCCAATGAAATTTTGTCCAACATTACCTTTTCCACCGATTACGGGCGATTGGCAGAAGCCGACTTTGTGGTTGAGAATGCCACCGAAAAATGGGAGATTAAGCAGCCGATCTATCAACAACTCGACGCAATTTGCGCCAAAGCGGTGATTCTGGCGGTGAACACCTCGGCCATTCCCATCACGCGTATCGCCGGCTTAACCAAACGCCCCACCCAAGTGCTCGGCATGCACTTCATGAACCCTGTCCCCCTCAAGCCAATGGTGGAAGTTATTCGCGCCTATCATACCTCGGCAGAAACCCTGGCCCAGGCCAACGAACTATTGCGGCAAATGGGCAAAGAAGGGATCGTCGTCAACGATTCTTCTGGATTCGTCACCAACCGGGTCATGATGCTCACCGTGAATGAGGCGATCTTTCTCCTACAAGAACAGGTTGCGCAGGCGGCCGACATTGACCGCCTCTTTGAACAGTGTTTTGGTCACAAAATGGGGCCGCTCGCCACAGCCGACCTGATTGGGCTGGACACCGTGTTGTTGTCGATCGAAGTCCTCTATGAGAACTTTAAAGAGAGCAAATACCGCCCCTGCCCGCTCCTGCAAAAAATGGTTGATGCCGGTCTCTATGGTCGCAAAAGCGGCCAAGGGTTTTTTAGTTATACAAAATAGGAGATTTTTATTTATGAAAGAGACCATTCGTACTTTTTTGTTAGAACAGATCACCGCGTATGACCTGCAAGATGGTGACGATATTTTCGCCCTCGGCTTGGTGAACTCGCTCTTTGCGATGCAATTGGTGCTCTTTGTCGAACAAGAGTTTGACATCAGCATTGATGGCGAAGACCTCGATTTCGCCAATTTTAGAACCGTGAATGCGATTGAGCATTTGGTAAAAGCGAAAACAGGCACCGTTTTTGCCTAGGATTTATGCAAGGAGCAGATCATGCCAACCGTTTACAACATACCCTTAGAGCGGGCAGTGCCGCTAAAGCTGGCGTCTGAATTAAAAAAACGCCTGTTTTATGTTTCGAATGAGATCACAGACTTTACGCTGATTGAGGGTGAGCAGGGGATTGAGAGCATTGACGTGACCAGCGCTCCTGATCACTTAGCGGTGGCTGCCCTGGCGGCCAAAATCAATGGGGTGGTGAAAACCGATATTCTGAAACAGAAAGTGTTTCTGCCTAAAGTCGTCTGGCAAGTAGAGAAGCCAAGCAGTTTCAGCTACCAGACCGATATGTTTGAGGCGTTGGTCCACAAAGGCATCGCCTTTGAATCCGGCGAGGGGCAAGTTGGCTTTGGCGAGCCGCTGATTGCGTTAATGGATTATTTTGATGATCGCGTCAAAAAAATCGCGCTCCGCTTCCCAAACGCCCAAGAATATCGTTACCCTACCCTGTTGCCAACGCATGTCTTGGAGGAATTTGGCTACTTTGCCTCCTTTCCCCAATTTATGATGTTTGTCACCCGTTTACACAACGATCTCGATGTTTATCAGGCTTTCGTACAAGAGTATGAACGTAACAAAAAGATCACACCGGCCCTTTTTTCACACTGTCAAAACCATGACTACTGCTTGCCGCCGACCATGTGCTACCACACCTATCATCAATATCGTGGCCAACAACTGGCCGAAAACCGGGTGGTCACCGCCAAAGGGAAGTCCTTCCGTTTCGAGGCCAAATATTATCGGGGGCTAGAACGGCTGTGGGACTTTACCATCCGCGAAATTGTTTTTATGGGCACACGGGACTTTGTCCTAGAAAGTCGCCAAGCCTTTATGCAGCAATCCTTTAGCTTTATGGAAGAGTTGGGGCTGCACGGCTTCTGCGAAGTCGCCAATGATCCCTTCTTTGTCGCCAGCGATACCGCCGGCAAGATTTTTTCACAACGGGCGCTGGAACTCAAATATGAACTGCGCATCAATGTCGCCGAAGAGCAACCGGTCGATCGCTCAATCGCTGTCGCTTCCTTCAATTTTCACGAAACGTTCTTTGGGGAAACCTTCCAGATCACCCAGGCGAATCAGAAACCGACCTTGACCGGCTGTGTGGGTTTTGGATTAGAAAGATTGGTCTACGCCTTTCTTTGCCAACATGGCTTAGATCCTGCGCAATGGCCACAAATTGTTAAAAATGCACTTTGATCGCTAGGCTAATTATCATGCAACTTGAACTAACGACCCAACAAAAAGCTGATCAGGCAATTTTCCGAGCCTTTGTCGACGAAACGATTGCACCCAATGCGGCCCAACATGAGCAAGCAGAGGCGCTGCCAGAAACATTAATCAACACATTGGCGCAGGCGCGCTATTTAGTCGCTACCCTGCCCCCCGAAGCCGGTGGGCTGGGCATGGATATGCTGACCTATGGCCTGCTCACGGAGGAGGTAGGGCGTGGCTGTGGTTCAGTGCGCAACCTGATTGCCGTGCAGGGCATGGTGGCGCATGCCATTCTCAAATGGGGCACGCTTGCCCAAAAAGGGAAATGGGTGGCCAAGATCGGTCAAGGCGAAACCGTCGCCGCCTTTGCCCTCACAGAACCCAATATCGGTAGTGACGCGGGCAATGCCACCACGAGCGCTACCCAGGTGGGCAACCAGTACATCCTCAATGGTCACAAAAAATGGATCAGCTTTGCCCAAAGAGCCGATCTCTTTCTGATCTTTGCCCAGTGTGAGGGAAGAATGGGGGCTTTTTTAGTCGAGCGCAATACGCCCGGCTTCACAACTGCGCCCATTTCCGGCTTGCTCGGCTTACGCGCTTCTATGATCGGCGAAATACAGCTAGACAACTGTGCGATCCCCCAGGAAAATCTTGTTGGCAAAATCGGCTTTGGCCTTGACTTCGTCGCCACTACCTCCCTCGACTATGGCCGCTATAGCACGGCCTGTGGCTGTGTTGGGATCGCGCAAGGTTGCTTAGAAGCCAGCCAACAGTATACCCACGAACGCACCCAATTTGGGGTTCCGATCAAAAGCCATCAACTGGTACAACAAATGCTGACCAATATGATCGTCAACGTGGGCGCCGCCCGCTTGCTCTGCTATCAAGCTGGCTACCTGCGAGACAAAAAATCACCCGACGCCATTCGCAGCACGATGATCGCCAAATACTTTGCGTCCACCGCCGCGACAACTATCGCCAACGACGCCGTCCAACTGCATGGCGCCAATGGCTGTGGCCCAGATTATCCCGTTCAACGCTACCTGCGCGACGCCAAAATCCAAGAGATCATCGAAGGCACCAGCCAGATTCAACAGATAAAAATCGCAGAACTGACCCCGCTCCTACGCAGGAAAGGTTGAAGTTCGCCTAGTTTGTTGGTGAATTTCTCTTAAGATTTAACTGTAACAAGCAGAGAGGCAACGAGGAATATGATAAATTCTTTTAGCGCAAACACCACTATTTTCAGAAAAAAGCCATTGATCGATGCGTTCTACCCGCCATCGGTCAATAAGACCAGTACGCGCTGGCAACAACTCAAGCAAAAGGTCCTGGCTCCCTTTCAGAGTGAAACAAGGCGTGAGCAGCGACAAGCATTGGTGAGCCGTAACGAGAATTTGAGTCCCCTCGAAAAACGGATGAATCACTTCTTGAACATCGCCACGGTCAACCTAGGTATTGCCGGGGCGAGTCTCTTTTTCCCGCCGTTGATTCTGGCCACAGTGCCACTCCTGGCCTATCTGATGACCCCCATCCTGCAGCTTACGTACAAAGGGTTGGTGAAACAACGCCGGTTCACCTCCTACACGCTTGACGCCCTTTTATTAGGGGGGATGTTGCTGGGCGGTTTTTGGTATACGGCGACAATCGGGCTTTGGGTGTTGATGTTTAGCCGCAAGCTGCTCGTTAAAAGTGAAAACAATGCCAAACAAAATTTAGTCAATTTGTTTGGTGAACAACCCCGTACGGTCTGGGTGCAAACAGAGGATGGGGTTGAGGTCGAAATCCCCTTTAACCAATTGCAAATTGGTGATGTGCTTGTGATCAGCGCCGGCCAGATGATCCCCGTGGACGGCGTGATCACGGCCGGCATGGCGTCGATTGATCAGCACAAGCTAACGGGTGAAGCGCAACCCGCGGAAAAAGGCATCGGCGAGGCTGTGCTGGCGGCAACCGTGGTGCTGGCGGGGCGAGTTCATATTCGCGCCGAACGCGCCGGTGCCGATACGGTTGCGATGCAAATTGGTCAAATCCTGGAGAAAACGGCTGACTTTAAGAATTCTCTGCAATCGCGCGGCGAGGCGATTGCCGATAAAATGGCCTTGCCAACCCTGGGGGTTAGCCTGCTGCTACTACCTTTGGGTCTTAACAGCACATTGGCGGTTCTAACCAATACCTTTGGCCTCAAAATGCGGCTCTTTGGCCCAGCCAGCATGTTAACCTATCTCAATCTGGCTTCCCATCACGGCGCCCTCATTAAAGATGGGCGGTCGCTGGAACTATTACAGGGTGTGGATACGGTCGTCTTCGACAAAACCGGCACACTGACCTTGGAACAACCCACGGTTGATAAAATTCACCTATGTGACGCGTCCGCCGCAAGCGGCATCAGTGACGATGACATCCTGCGCTATGCCGCCGCCGCCGAGGCCGGGCAGCCCCATCCGATTGCCAAGGCGATTTTGACGGCTGCTCGCCAGCGTCAATTACAATGGCCGCAGCTTGAGGATGCCAAATATGAAGTGGGCTATGGGATTCAGGTCAGGCTCACGGATTGCTTGGTGCGGGTTGGCAGTTCGCGCTTTATGGACATAGAAGGGATTGCCATCCCGGCTGCCATGCAGGCCATCCAGGATGCCTGTCATGCGCAGGGTCATTCCTTGGTCATGGTCGCCTTGGACGATACTTTGGCCGGCGCGATTGAACTCCAGGCGACGATTCGTCCTGAAGCGCAAGCCTTGATCGTCGATCTACAGCGCCGCGGCATGACCACCTATATCATCTCTGGGGATCAGGAAGCCCCCACCCAGCGCTTGGCCCAAGCCTTGGGGATCGATCACTATTTTGCTAATACCTTGCCAGAAAACAAGGCCAATTTGGTGGAACAGTTGCAACAGCAAGGGCGCTCGGTCTGCTTTGTGGGGGATGGCATCAACGACGCCATTGCCCTGAAAAAGGCCAACGTCTCGATTTCCCTGCGTGGCGCCACCACTGTAGCAACCGATACCGCCCAGATTGTATTGATCGATGGTACGCTGAACCATCTTAATTATCTATTTGATCTGGTTCAGGATTTTGAAGCGACGATGAAGACCAATCTTCTCATCTCTACCATTCCCAGTGCGATCTGTCTCGGCGGCATTCTTTTCTTCCACTGGGGCGTTTTTGCCGGGATTCTGCTCACGCAAGCGACCCTCTTTACGGGGATCGGAAATTCGATGTTGCCGCTGTGGAAGCAAAAATCGCGCCAGGATGTGCTCATTGAAACAAAAGATGGAACAAAGGAGATCGCCAAACATGAGTGACTCTATGGCAATCACGGGGGTGGGCGAGACAGTGAATTTGTCTGAAGCCGACCTGATGGCCCAAGCCCAACAGCAGAGTGGTTTATCCGATTGGGGCGAAGATAATTTTCGGGCAGGCTTGCAGATCTTATTGGCAGCCTGCGCCAACGAAGCAAATTTGAGTACCCAGGGCCAACAGTGGTTGCAGCACGATATGTTGCATTGGCTTACCAATCGGCTGCAAATCCAAGCGACCTTCAAAGCGTCGCCTGAAATTTTAGACGTGCCTATTGAACGCCCCCTCTTTATCCTTGGCCTGCCCCGCACCGGCTCCACCTTGTTGCACCGTCTTCTTGCCCAAGATGAGAACGGACGGGTGCCCGTGCTGTGGGAGTTATCGCGCCCCGCGCCACCGCCCAGACCCGAAACGCGCGCAACGGATCCGCGCATCGCCCAGGTCGCCGACGAAATCGAGCGCACAATCCAGCGGCTGATTCCTGATATGGCGACGAAGCATTCGATTGATGTCCAGGCGCCGGAAGAATGTAATTCGCTCTTCCAGGATAGTTTTGCTTGCTATGCGACCGGCGTCTTCTACCATGTCCCAACGTATCTGGCCTGGCTGCGCCAACAGGACTTAACTGCCGCTTATCAATATTACAAAACACAGGTACAGATCCTCACCTATCACTATCCAGGGCGCACCTGGATTTCCAAAAACCCGGATCACATGTTGGGCATCGACGCAATCCTGAAGGTCTTTCCTGACGCAGCCATTGTTTATCTGCACCGTGACTTGAGTGAAGTCTTTGGGTCGGTATGCAGCGTACAGCATAGCTTGCTCAATATGTGGCGAAAAACACCTTTTGCGGCAAAAGATATAGGTAACATCACCCTCAACATGCTGGCACCCACGGTCGATCGGGCTTTACTGGAGCGCAAGCAGGCTAACCCGGCGCACTTCTATGATCTGCATTATACCGAGTTGACTGCCGACCCCGTTGGCGCCGTCGAGCGCATCTATGACTATTTTGGTTATGCACTCAGTCCTGCCTCAAGCGCGCAGATGCAAAGCTGGCTTGCACAGAACAAACAAAATAAACATGGCGAACATCATTACAAACTGGAAGACTTTGGCTTAACGCTCGGTGCGGTTCAGGAGCGATTGGCTGATTATCTAAAAGAGTTTCCCTAGGAAAAATTTTCCCGGTAAAGGGAGGAGAAAAAGATGACGAATACAGAAACGTTACCCAATCAGCCGGTCGATGTATTCATCGCTGGGGGTGGACTTGCGGGCTTAACCTTAGCGTTGCAACTCAAGCAAGCCCGCCCAGAAACCAGCATTATCGTGGCAGAGAAGGGTAAACATCCCGCCCCCAATGCAGCCTTTAAGGTGGGCGAATCCAGTTTAGACGGCGCCAGCCATTACCTGGGCGAAGTGCTTGGCTTGAAAGAGTATTTGCAAACAGAACATCTATTGAAACCTGGTTTTCGTTTTTTTACCCGAGCCGGCGATAACCAGGACATTGTAAAACGTTTTGAATTGGCCACCATCCAGAATTGGGACCCTGCCGAAGGTTCCCCTTCGTATCAGCTCGACCGCGGCAAGTTAGAGACAAAGCTAGGTGAAGAAGCACGCCGGCATGGGGTCTGCTTTTGGGATGAGTGTACAGTGCGCACGCTGGATCTGGATGCAGCGGGGCCACATAGGGTCACCGTGGTGCGGCAGGGAACTGAAACGCAACTGCATGCCCGCTGGGTGATCGATGCGAGTGGCGTTACTTCGACGCTGCGCCGCCAGCTAAACTTGAACGAAGAAATTGACCATAATATCAACGCGGCCTGGTTTCGAGTCAACAAGATCATTACGGTGCAAGATTGGGCCGACGACCCAGAGTGGCAAGCGCGGTTTGCCGCTAAGGTACGGCGCTTAGCGACCTGCCATTTGACGGGGAAAGGCTATTGGGTCTGGCTGATTCCGCTTTCCGGCGATTTGACCAGCGTAGGCATTGTGGCGGACAACCGCCTGCACCCTTTCGAGCAGTTTAACCGACGCGAGCGGGCACTGGAATGGCTGGCCAAACATGAACCCCAATGCGCTCAAGCGGTTGCCGACGGTGAAATGCTTGACTTTGGGGTGCTCAAACACTTTGCGCACGGCTGTAAACAAGTATTTTCGTCCGAGCGATGGGCGATTACGGGCGTGGCTGGCGCCTTTAGCGACCCGTTGTATTCACCAGGTAGCGAGTTGATCACGGTTAGTAACACCATCATTACTGATACGATTTGTCGCGATTTAGCGGGCGAAGCGATTGCCGAGCGAGTAGACTTTTTTAACGATTTCTATCTCAATTTTGTCTTTGACACGGTCTTGCGGGACGTGAAAGAGTACTATCCGATGCTCGACAGCAGTTTGGTCGTCACCGTCAAAAAGCTCTGGCAAATGGTCTGGTACTTCTCCATCCTCGTGCCTTTGGTCTTTAATCAACAACTCACGGACATCGAGTATTTGACCTTGATTCAAGCGGAACTCGCGCGCTTTCAGACCTTGCATCAACGTGTTCAAGCGCTTTGTCAAGAATTGTATGCCCAAGGGCCCCACCGCCCAGCGGTTGATTATATAGCCTATGTCTTCCGATTAAAGACCTTGCAGCAAATCGTGCTCAAAAAACCCAGTGACGATAGCGCCGAAGCTCGCCGGGAATTGTTACGCTATAATCTCTCGGTGATAGAAAGTTTTATTACCAGTCTCTCCCAACAACTAAACCCGCCAACCGAATTGAGCAGTGACTTATCCCCAAACGTCCAGGCCGACATCGTCGCTGAATTTAATGACTTTTGGCGTGCTTGGCAGCCTGTGGCCGCATAAAGGAACAGTTACTTGGATCAGAACTTACGCACGCCTACGCGTCAGGGTTTGTAAGTCCTGATCCAAGTGCATATAACAAAAGGAACAGAAACTAAATGAATATTGGCATAGAAGCCATCAATGCCTATGGTGGTCAGACCAGCCTCGACATCCGCACCTTATTTAAGGCGCGAGGACTAGATCTGGAACGCTTTGCAAATTTGCTGATGGAAAAGAAGGCGGTCGGTTTGCCCTGTGAAGACCCCGTCACCAATGCCGTCAATGCGGCTAAACCATTGATCGATCAACTGTCGGAAACTGATAAAAACAGCATCGAGGTGCTGATTACTGCCACCGAGTCGGGGCTGGACTTTGGCAAATCGCTCAGCACCTACGTCCACGATTATCTGGGCTTGTCCCGCCAATGTCGCTTGATCGAAGTGAAACAGGCTTGTTATGCGGGGACAGCGGCACTGCAACTGGCGGCGGGCTTTGTGGCGTCTCATCCTTTTCCCAACACGAAAGCCCTGGTGATTGCCACCGATACCGCCCGTGGGGCCGCCAAACAGACCTATGCCGAACCATCGCAGGGGACGGGTGCGGTCGCCATGCTCATCAGCCGCCAACCTGATATTCTGGCGCTCGATTTTGGCGCCAATGGTCTCTACAGCTACGAGGTCATGGATACCTGCCGCCCCCGCGCCGACATTGAAACGGGCGACTTGGATTTATCGTTGCTCTCCTACCTGGATTGTTTGGAAGGCGCCTTCCAAGCCTACACGGCGCGCGTGGATGGGGCCGATTTTCAAAGCACCTTCGATTATCTGGCCTTTCACACCCCGTTTGCGGGCATGGTGAAAGGCGCGCACCGGAAAATGATGCGCGCCAATGGAAAACGATTACCCCCCAACGAAATCGAGGCCGATTTTCAACACCGCATGGGACCGTCTTTGACACACTGTGTCCAAGTGGGCAACGTCTACTCGGCCACGGTTTATCTGGCGCTCTGTGGTCTGATTGACCAGGCCATTATCGAGCAGCCGCGGCGCGTGGGGCTATTTTCCTATGGCTCCGGCTGCTCCTCCGAGTTTTACAGTGGCATTGTGACAGCAGCCTCCAAAGCGAAATTGAGCCAGATGAAAATCGGTCAGAAGCTCGCCAATCGCCATGAATTGTCGATGGCCGAGTATGATCCCATCTTGGATTTGAATATGGAATGGCTCTTTGGCGTTCAGGATAAAGTGATGGATGTCGAGCCCTACGCCGCGATCTACGAGAAGCAGTTACAGGGGCAGGGCTTGCTGGTGTTAAAAGCCATTGAGCATTTTCACCGGGTTTATGAGTGGAGTTAGAGAGTAACGTTCTAATGAGTAATACATAGCCTGGACAAGCCAAAACCAAGCGGTTACACAGAGCGCGCAGAGGAAGCACAAAGAACACAGAGAAACCCCTCCTGCTTTTCTTTGTGTTCTCTGTGCCTTCTCCGTGTTCTCTGTGTAACTGATTTTTTGCTTTTTGTGCAGGCATTTACGGCCTAGGTAATAATGAGCAACGACACAGTCAATTTGACCTATCCAGAAACGGGCATCGCGCTGGTGGCCATGCAAGATCGCAGCGCGCACAATACCTTTTCCAAAGCGTTGGTGGAAGGCCTGATGACCACTTTTGCGCAGATTAGTGCAAATCCTACGGTTAAAGTCGTGGTGCTGCATGGCTATGATAACTACTTCTGTTGTGGCGGCACCCAAGAAGAGTTGATCCATTTCTATGAAGGCAAAATGAAGTTCAGCGATCTGCCAATTTATCGCTTGTTGTTGGATTGTGCGGTGCCGACCATTAGTGCGATGCAAGGTCACGCGTTGGGCGGCGGCCTCGCTTTTGGCTGCTTTGCGGATCTGCTCGTCATGGCGGAAGAGAGTATGTACAGCGCCAACTTTATGAAGTATGGCTTCACGCCGGGGATGGGTGCGACTTATATTCTGCCGCATAAATTTGGGGCCTTGCTGGGAGGAGAGATGCTCTTGAGTGCTAATCACTACCACGGTGGTGCATTACGCGAGCGGGGGATTTCCGCCAAGGTGGTAAAAAAGAAAGAGGTGATCCCGACCGCCCTCACGCTGGCCCGCGACCTCGCCAACAAATCGCTTGTGTCGCTTAAATTGTTGAAAGCGCACTTGACCCAGCGGATCAAAAGCGAATTACCATCGTTCATTGAGCAAGAATTGGCTATGCACGCGGTTAGCTTCGCTCAACCAGAAGTGAAAGAACGGATCGAAACGTTGTTTGGCCGATAGTAACGATTCAGCGGCCTTCGACAAGCTCAGGCGACTGAATCGTTACGGCAGGTAAAGAATTATAAAAAGGAGTGACATAAACCATGACGCAAGCAGAAGTATTTGAAGTGGTCAAGAAAAACATTCGGGATGTGCTGTTCAATTTGGAGGGACAAGAGATTCCCTTAGCGGCCAGCCTGAAAGAGTTAGGGGCCAATTCCATCGATCGCGCGGATATCGCGGTGCAATGTGTGGAAGATTTGCAGCTAAAAATTCCCATGATTGAGTTTGCCGGCGTTCAGAATATTGAAGGACTCGTGGCATTGCTGACGCGCAAGGTCAACGCATGAGACGGGTCGGTATCACGGGGATGGGCGTTGTCACGGCGGCGGGGCAAGGGCTGGATGCATTTACGCTCGCTTTGCAAACAGGGCAAAGTGGGATCAAGCAGCGCCCCGCGGCATCCGATCTACCGCTTGCCTTTGGCGGCTTGTTAGCTGATTTTGAGTTGAGCGCCGAGTTGATGAAGCTTAGCGATCAAGCCGATGGCTTAGGTCAAAAAGCGCAAACAGTGGCGCGGCGGGCCCCGCTCTCGGTGCAAGCCTCTGTGTTGAGTGCGGTGGAAGCTTGGCGACGGGCCCAATTGGCCACGCGAACAATCGATTCAACCAAGATCAGTTTGGTGGTGGCCGGTCAAAACCTCAACCAGGGCTACCATTACGCCATTCAGCAAAAATATCAGGCAACGCCAGAATATCTTCCCCCGCGGTATGGGTTGCATTTTTTGGATACCGATCAGGTGGGCGTCTTAAGCGCTTTGCTGGGCATTCATGGCGAGGGTCAGACGGTGGGCGGTGCCTCGGCGAGCGGCAATGTCGGGCTCATGCACGGCTATAGGCTTGTGCAGTGGGGCCTGGCCGAAATCTGTGTGGTAGTCGGCGCCTTACAGGATTTGTCACCCTTAGAAATCCACGCGTTTGCGGCTCTGGGTGCGTTAGGGGGCAAAACGATTCGGGAAGCGGACCGCGCGTGTCGCCCCTTTGACCGGCAGCGAGAAGGCTTTATCTATGGTCAGGGAAGCGGCTGTTTGATTTTAGAGAGCGAAGCCTCCGCCAAACGGCGCGGGGTCGATCCCTTGGCAGAGTTAGTGGGCTGTGCGCTGGTACTGGATGGCAACCATTTGATCGATCCTAACGCAGCAGGCGAGGCGCAAGCGATGCGCCAAGCGTTACAGATGGCCAATCTAGCACCCGCCGATGTCGATTATTTGAATGCGCACGGCACAGCCTCCGTCTTGGGCGATGTGACAGAAATTACCGCGATCAAAGAAGTATTTGGTGAGGCTGTCACCCAGCTTTGGCTGAATTCAACCAAGAGCCTGACCGGCCACTGTTTGACCGCGGCGGGCACGATCGAGGCCATCGCCACCATTCTTCAGATGAAGGGTGGCTTTGTCCATCCCAATTTAAATTTAGAACAACCGATAGATGATGCCTGTCGCTTTGTGGGGCAGCAAAGCCAATCCGCCACGATCAACATTGCCATGAGTAATTCATTTGGCTTTGGCGGCATCAACAGTTCGATTGTCTTGAAGCAATGGGATGCAGGAAGAAGTCAGGAGGCGAGTGATGGCTGAAGAGGTTGTGTTAATCACCAAAACAAATCCCCGCGCTTGGACGGTGACGATGAACCGTCCCGAGCAACGCAACAGTCTCACCCAAGGGCTCATGCAAGGTCTCCACAGCGCGCTGGATCAAGCCGAAGCTGACCCCGCTTGTCGGTTAGTCATCCTCACCGGACGCCAAAATTTCTTTTGCACCGGCATGGACTTTACCGAAGCATCGCAAGGAACCGGGTCGCCCAAGGCCCTCACCGGCGAGGATTACATGGCCCTGCTCAAACGTTTTGCGAGCTGTGGCAAAATCCTCATCGCCAAAGTGGAGGGTGTAGTGCAAGCGGGCGGGATGGGGCTAGTCGCGGCGAGTGACCTCGTTGTGGCGACCCCGGGCAGTAGCTTTGCGCTGCCCGAAGCGTTATGGGGTCTGCTCCCGGCCAACGTAATGCCCTTTCTCATTCGCCGGGTCGGCTTTCAACCGGCCTACCGTTTGACGCTTACAACGGAGACGATCCCGGCGCAAGAAGCGTGGCGGATTGGCCTGGTTGATACGCTGAGCGACAAGCCGGATGACGAGATCCGCCGCTATCTGATCCGCCTGGGTCGCCTTGATGAACAGACCATTCTCGAAGCCAAAGCCTATTTCCAGAAAATGTGGCTCCTCAATTCCGCGATGGAGAAACATGCCATTGCCGAACTGAGCCGCCTGATGCAAACAGAACGGGTGCAAACGAATATCCGAAATTACGCGGAGCATCAAAAATTCCCCTGGGAAACCTAGAAGTTTTAAGCCGCTAGCCCATGAGGATATGAACTCCTCCTCAACTAATTCGTAAGAAGCGCTAAACAAGGTATATACTCTCTTATCGGACAAAACCACTCGAACGATGTCGCTCGACCTAGCAGCATTCCGTTGCAGAGATAGGATTGAACGCCGTAGAAGCGTAGTTGGATGGCTTAAATTCGGCCAAAGGATAGATCGCAATGACAGCACCGCGCATCAATACCCAGGACCGTATCCTCCAAGCCGATGACTTTCGCGAGTTGGAAAGAGCCCGTCTGCGCGCCTTAGTCGAGGCTGATATGGGGCTTGCCTGGCAACTTCATGCAGCCGACTTTCAGCTCATCACGCCCAATGGGTTCTCATATTCACGCGATGTGTACCTTGGCGAGATTGAAACCGGCCAATTAAAGTACTTGCGCTGGGAACCCGGCCCCATAGAGGTCCGCTTGCATGGCAGCGTGGCGTTGCTGCGATACCAGGCCAAGTTCGAGGTTGACTCTGGCGAGGGGCGCGCCTTAGCTTTGCAGTGCTGGCATACCGACGCGTATGAATTGCATAACGAGTTGTGGCAGGTCATCTGGTCGCAGGCGACGGCAATCAGATAATAGCCTCGGCAGGCAAGGCACCGCATTCAAGCAAAAGTAAAAAACGAAATCGGAGATGTTTTCCATGGCTGATGATTTGGACTTTACTTCTTTAGCCATCCCTCATGCGCCGAACGCGTCATACCCACTCCGTTCTGGCAATGTCTTGCGACCACTCATTGATGGGGAGCCTGCCTTCCGCCGCATTTGTGAGGCGATTGAAACGGCAAAGCAGAGCGTTTGGGCGACGATAACGTTCATGTGGGCAACGTGCCAGATGCCAGACGGGAGAGGCTCACCGCTCGACGTTCTGAATCGAGCGGCGGCGCGGGGCGTAGATGTTCGCCTCATCTTCTGGTGCCCCGACCCCGAAACGGAATCCCTAAAAACAAATGCTTTTTGGGGAGCGCCCCACCATTTTGATCAGTTGAGAGAAAGCGCTTCGTCCATTCGCATCCGCTGGGATCGAGCCCAGCCTGGCTACTGTCAACATCAGAAAAGTTGGCTTATGGATGCCGGCACTGAAGCAGAGACGATGTTTCTGGGCGGCCTCAATCTCAATCCCCATTCCGTGGTTGCACCGGGCCATCGCGGCGCAGGCCAAAACCACGATCTGTATATAGAACTCGCAGGACCTTCCGCGGTCGATGTCCAGCATAACTTTGTCCAGCGCTGGAACGAAGCAAGCGAGCGCCATCTGACGGATGGTCGATGGGGCGCGGGCAGCGAAGCCGATCTCCCCTTTCCGACAAGGGTCCCCGATCGAAAAGGAAACGCCATTGTTCAAATTCAACGGACGATCCATCGCGGGCGGTATGCAAACGGACATGCCACGCCGCAGGGTGTCGTCTTTCAGATTGCCGCAGGCGAACGCTCAAATTTTGACCAGTATTGCTCAGCGATTGGTGCGGCCCGCCGCTCCATTTATATCGAGAACCAGTATATCGCCGTTCCGGAGATTATCGACTGCTTGCGCCAGGCTTTGCTGCGCGGTGTAGAAATTGTCGCAGTTGTTCCAGCAGAAGGGAAGATCCCCGAAGAATTGGCCCTGCTTGCTGCCTTTGACAATTTCACATTATCGGGCATCGCTGGATTAGACGACGAGGGCAAGCGAAACCCAGTCTGGATTCATGCAAAACTCATGCTTGTCGATGGAGAATGGGGCACCGTTGGCTCGTGCAATCTGCATCACTATTCGCTTTTCGGCAACTGCGAAATGAATGCGGCTTTTTGGGATCAGGCGACGGCGCGCGCGCTGCTATCCGAATTGCTCTACGAACATCTCGACAGGGATATTTCTGGGTTGAATGATCACATGGCACTGCAACTCTTTGGTCAGATCGCCAGAAACAATCGCCGGCTCTTTGAAAATGGTGATAGCCGATGGCAGGGTCTCGCGTTTAGCCTTCTGCCACTGTCACAAAGCGCCTGAGTTTTGCGACAAAATGGAGCGCTTCCGCTCCTATTCGACAATTAGCCAATGTTCCGGCAGCAACTCGCGCAGGGGCAGGATGCGCTTGCCCGGTAAAATTACCTGCGTCCCTAAGTTGCTCGCGTCTACTTGTGCCAACAGTTCGCGACAGCGCCCACAGGGCGGCAAGATTACCCCTTCGCCCACAGCCACAATTATCTCAATCGCGGTCTCACGCGCTTTGAGCATCTCTGCCACCGCCGCATGTTCGGCGCAAAAGCCAATGCCGCAAGTCACGTCAATACAGATGCCGGTATAGATGTTGCCCTGGCGCGTCAGCAACGCCGCCCCCACCGATCCTGCCGTTAAATCTGCCACCGCCAACGGAAACGCCCCCAACACGGCTTGCGCGCGCTGAATGAGTTCGTCAATCCTGGTGCTGGCGGGTAGGCTTGTTTGAGAGATTTTCATGTGATGCTCCGTGTCCCCACTGATGAATCTGGTTACAACAAATGGGCTAAGTTCAGTTAAAGCCTAGTGACTACTTTACCATCTGCACGATTAAACGCCAGAAAACCCATTATACGAATTTAAAAGGCAGCCATCATGCAATCCATCGAGCAGTATGGCCTCATTGTACTACATACAGAGAACGATTAAGTACAGTGTGCATTAACCGGTGGTGCGAGCAAGTTCGCGATTGCCCTGTCCGTCAGGTAAACATCGCTTTACAAGCCGTGATAATGGTAGTATACTGAACAAAGGCTGTTTCGAAGATGATCGCCTATTCATCTATGGGATTCCTCTCTCTATCCAGGCGTCTTCACCTGGAGGCCCATCTTGCAGAGCAGCCTGAATCACCGCCCAATCTACCACTTTGTATCCCACCATGTTTGGAGAAATGTCATGCAAAAGCAGCTATCGCGACGTAATTTTTTGAGTCTAGCGGCATTGACGACCGGCGGAGTGGTGTTGGCCGCCTGTGCGCCCCCAGCCGCCCAACCTCAGGCTGGACAGTCGGCTGCACCGGCCGCAGCGGCTGCCGAAATCCGCCTGGGCGTCTGGGCCTCCCCCGACGAAGCCCAATTCTTCGAGAATTGGGTAAAACCCTACAAGGACGCCGGCCATAGCGTCAACATCGAGTATGTAGATTGGACAACCTATTGGACCAAGTTGCCCACCCAGTTCTCGGCTGGCACGGCGCCCGACGTGATGGAGATGTCCAACTTCACGCTCCAGTTTGGGCCGCAAGGTGTGCTGGCCGATCTACATCCTTTCTTAGATGTCGATGCTGGCCTCAAGATGGACAATTTCGTCGCCGTCCCCTTTGAGAAGTTTGACTATGAGGGCAAACTGATCAGCTTCCCGATGGGCCTCACCATTCAGTTCCTGGGCTACAACAAGAATATCTTCGACAAAGCCGGTATCGCCTATCCAGACGACACCTGGGATTGGACCAACATGCTGGATGCGGCTTTGAAGTTGACCAAGGACAAGGACGGCAACGGGCCCACCGACACCAAATTCGATGTGACCAACGTAGTTCAATGGGGCATCGAGATGGCGCTGGATGAGGAAAGCGGGTGGTCGCCATTGGTCTATCAGAACGAAGCGGACTACTGGAAAAACAACTACACGGAACCTAACTTCACCGACCCGGCCGTCGTGGAGGCGTTCCAGTTCTTGGCCGATATGATCAACAAGCACAAGGTCGCCCCTTCGCCGGCGGCCCAGCTAAAATTCAGCGGCAGCGCCTTCCAAGCCGGGCAGGCCGCAATGTCGCGCCAGGGCACCTACATGCTCTTGCCCTACCTGAAGAACATCACCAGCTTTGAGTGGGACGTGGTCGTGCCGCCCAAAGGCAAGACCCGCGGTGTGATGGCCGATGGCATCGGTTGGTCGATGAGCAGCGCCAGCAAGATCACAGACGAGGCCTGGAAATTGATCAAGTTCTTCAATACCGACGGCCAGAAGTTCATGGGCGGGGTAAAATTCCAAGTGCCCATCCTCAAGTCAGCTTTCGATTCCTTTGCTACACCGCCGCCAGCCAATGTCGGCAGCCTGAATGATGAGTTCACCTACGGCCATCGCTGGCCCACCTATACCAACCAGCAGCAGGTGGACGACTTCGTTGGCCAGAAGACCACCCAGATCTTCGACGGCCAGGCGCCAGCCGAGACCGCGTTGGCGGAGATCCAGGAATTCGTCGCACCGCTTGTCAAAGGTTAATTTCGGCCCCTGTTGGACAACCCAAGCGCTGGCATGCGCCGAGCCTGAAATTAGCCTCGGCGCATGCCAGCGCCTTCTCACGACCTAGATCATCGGGCCACCACCCACGGGTTGATGGTGATTAACAAAATATTTCGTCATTGGCGGGCGTGCCGCAGCGGTTAAAACCGCCGCCTGCTACGGGAAACCTGCTGCAGCAGGTTGAATAAGCCACTACCGATTCGTTTTGTTAATGACTATAAATCCTTGTCTGCTATCCAAAACCCTGCTAGAGCCAGGTTATTATACACCGTGATTGTGCGGCTTTTGGTGCGTTTTAACGCAGCTTTTTGGAGCAGACGGTGAATTCCTTCACGGGTGTCGGGTAAGCGCCCGATCCTGTCGATTATTCCTGCCGTCCCCGCGTCAAATATGTAGCCGCTCAGGAGGAATGGATGTCTGTTACTAACGCTATCTCTGAAACCGTTCCCAGTCTCCATCGCAAAGGGTTAAGTCGACGCCGGAAAGAGGCGATCGCCTGCTACCTCTTCATTATGCCCTGGCTATTGGGATTTATCATTTTCGTCTTTGCACCGATGGTTGCCTCGGCCTTCTTAAGTCTGACTCAATTCTCGGTGATGAGCCCGCCAGAATGGGTGGGGGGGGCCAATTACGTCAAAATGGTCCACACACCGCTCTTCTGGCAAAGCCTGCGCAACACCCTGTTCATGGTGGCCCTAGATCTGCCGCTGGGCCTGCTGGCTTCTCTGTCCGCCGCCGTGCTGCTCAATCAAAAGCTGCGGGGGATCAACATTTTTCGCACAATCTTCTACTTGCCAGCTCTCATCCCTGCCATCGCCAACGTCCTGCTGTGGGTCTGGATCTTTGACAAAGATTCGGGGATTTTGAACGTATTCCTCAAGCTGATCGGCCTGGCGCCGCAACCCTGGCTGACAGACCCCCAATGGGCCAAGCCGTCCCTGATCATCATGAATCTATGGGGGCTTGGGAGCGCCATGCTGATCTATCTGGCCGGCCTCAAGGGCATCCCCAGCGAGTTGCATGAAGCGGGCAAGATCGACGGCGCCACGCCGTGGCAGGCCTTCTGGAAGATTACTATCCCTTTGCTGACCCCGACCATTCTCTTCCAGTTGGTGATCGGCGTGATCTTCGAATTTCAGATCTTCACCCAAGGCTATATTCTAGGCGGTGGGCCGAACTTCTCCACCACCTTCTACGTCTTGGAGCTTTTTAACAACGCCTTCCGCTATCTAAAGATGGGCTATGCCAGCGCGATGGCCTGGGTGTTATTCGGCATCACATTGATCATTACGTTGCTGGTCTTTCGGTCCACCCCCTACTGGGTGCACTATGAAGCGGAGCGACAGCGATGACCTCCTCGAACCTGGACACCCATCTACATCGCCCGGCGATCTCTTGGATCATCTACCTGATCGCCATCTTGCTCTCGGTAACATTCCTGTTCCCGCTCTTCTGGATGGCCACGACATCGCTCAAGACAATGGAGCAGGCCTACGCCTTTCCGCCCATCTGGCTCCCCAAGCCCGTGCGGTGGGACAACTACGTCAAGCTCTTCACCGAGCTACCCTTTCTCACATTCACCATCAACAGTGTGCTGATCACCGTGTTAAACACGGTGGGCGTGGTCTTTACCTCGGCCCTGGTCGCCTTTGGCTTTTCGCGGCTGCGCGCCCCAGGCCGCAATTTCCTCTTCATTGTCGTGATCAGCACCATTATGTTGCCGGCCCAGGTGATCCTTGTCCCCACCTTCATCCTATTCAAATATCTGAAATGGATCAATACGATCTTGCCGCTGGTGGTGCCAGCCTATTTCGGCGGTGGCGCCTTCAACATCTTCCTGTTGCGCCAGTTCTTTACCACCATTCCTTTTGAATATGACGAAGCGGCCATTATGGATGGGGCCGGCTGGTTCACCATCTTCTGGAGCATTATGCTGCCTCTGTCTAAGCCGGCCTTGGCCACGGTGGCAGTGCTCAACATTGTGGCCGTGTGGACCGATTTCTTCGGCCCGCTGATCTACCTGAACGATCTAAGCAAGATGACCCTAGCTGTGGGCCTGGCCTTTTTGCGCGGCCAGCACTCCACCGTGCTCACCCTGCTCATGGCCGGATCGATGTTTGCCACGCTACCTGTGTTGATCATCTTCTTCTTGGCCCAGCGCTACTTTGTCGAAGGCATTCAACTGTCGGGGTTAAAGGGCTAGGCATGGGGTCGCATTCTGCAACGAACGCTATAGCGCAAATTGTATAGCTCATGTTGCGCGCTCATGTGGGCGACACGTAGGGGCATGCGGTCGGCGGCGGAACCCATTTATTTTTATGCCTCAATGTCCCTTCGCCGTCGATTGCGTGCCCGTGTTGGTCAACGAGTATTGGTCGCACAGCAGGGCACGCAATCGACGGCGAAGTACGATTAAGGGACAAAATTACCTTGTGCCCGCCGCCGACCTGGGCGCCCTCTGGGCACCCCTACTTATCACCATCTATCGGCGACATTTGAATGTGTAAAACTCAAATCACAGAGCGTCTGTGAGCTTTACATCATTTGCCATACCGCCATGAAACGAGAGCAATCCATTGGAAACACAACATAACGTCAGCATCCATCTCGAAAAACCACGCCTGGGGCTCCCTGTTAGCCTAGTCGTTGACGACGGGGTGCCCGGCATCAATCCCCTCTACTACTTCTACCTACAGGTGCCTATGGAAAGGCACGAAACTCACGAACCCAACATCCCGCTGGATCTGATCGATCAGTTTGCCGAAATAGCCCAGCGCCAGGCCATACGCGGTAAGTTCACGGTTCTGCCCTACCCGGCTGGCCTGGGCACGATTCTAGAGGGCTGGGAGGGCTGCGACCGTCAGGAGATCGCACGCTGGCTGGATGTGGTCCGCTCAGCCATTGCGCCCCAGTTTGACATTACCCCAGAGATCCTGACGCATACCCTGGCCCTGGATCTGCGCACTCATACGCTCATCCCAGAGGCGGCAGAACACATCTGGATGGCCGACCGCACCCAGGCCGAGTTGACGGAATACATGCGCACCTCGGTCGATATACTTCGTCAAGCAGACTTCGCACCCACCGGCATCACCCAACCCTGTTACTTTAACGGTGACCGCGCCGCCTATGCCCAGGCCGTGCTAGGGGCGCTCCGCCCCGATGCCAAAGATCCAGATGGAACCGTGGTCTTCTATTTTGTTGACTTTCTGCCCGAAGATCCACCGCTTCCGCCCTCGCCAGTAGTCGTGCTAGACCGGGACAAGGGCGAGGCGGTGGTCAGCATCCTGTGTAATGCCAATGACTACTTCTGGAACACCCAATATGCTTCCGGAATTAACGCCACCCAGGCGGCCGACAAATTTATCACGGCCGACGGACAGGCCGGCCGGCTAGTGGACCTGATTCGCGGCGATGCATGGGCCGTGTTGGTGACTCACTGGCAATCCCTTTACTCCAATGGCAGCCGCCAGGGTCTGGCCGGGCTGGACGAGGTAGCCAGCCGCTTGGCGCGCACCTATGGCCCACGCCTGTTGTGGATGACGAACAGCCAGATCGCCCGTTATCGTGTTGCCGAAGAATCGACCCAGATTACCCTGCTAGACGGGGAGACCATCCAACTCGACGCAACCTTTGCTTGCCCAGATTTCACCTTCACCTTGCAGTCGCCCACCTTTGGCGCAGACCACATTAACGGCGTTGAATTGGTACAGCCAGGGAATGCCCATGCCTTGGTCTGGGATGCGACCAGCGACGGCCAGATGCCGTCCACTTCCTGGC
>JAPLGZ010000015.1 GCA_026389895.1 Chloroflexota bacterium
CGATTCATGCCATCACCGCCAAAGGTTTCGAACTCAAAGTCCTTCTGTTTACACTGGCGGCTAGCATCAACTGTCTCTAAAACCTTACTGGCTTCACCTTACTATCACGAACTTTTTTTAGGTCACAACTTGGATTAATTATAAATAAGCCCAAACCAATCAACAGGGCGCGCAACCAACCCGTGCCACCCTGGGCCGTTTTTTGAAGGCTGGGGGTCTCTATCACTTCCGACATGATCGTTCTCCTTGTTCATCACATGGATAGCAAGAGGTCTGCTCAGTGGTTCAGGCGTAGAGGATCGGCACGATTTGTGCCGATCCTCTACGCCTGAACCACTGAGCGCTTGCCAGCTATCTAGAACCACGAGTAAGCACTATTTATTAAAGGAAACGGTGGGACCACTGATCGAAAGCATATAGTGAACCGGTGCATTGCTGCTGTTTTTCACAGCGACGTAATACGTGTCAGATGCCGTAGCGCCCCCTACCCAGGTCAATACTTGCGGATTGAGCACGTTACCCTTTTTATCGGTCACGAGTGGCTGAGCAACATCTTCGCGGAGCATCTGCTGATCTTGGTCTTGAACACTGGTATTGTTCGCATAATCGAGATAGCTATGAATGGTGCCCAGGTTGACCACGGTGCCAACGCCCACCGGTTGTGTCTTATCATTCGTATGATCAGATTTGCCATTCTTCGTATCATTCGGGTCATGGACGGGATTTTGCAGACTGCCTGGCGTCCATACAGCGAACCCGACCGTGCCTGGGGTGTCCATCGTTAACTTGACCGTCGCTTGGCTGGGTGTGTTCTGAGTCGTATGGCCCTCGCTATCACGCGCCGTGCTGTTGTCATAATGGTAGCTAAACTTGTACCACTGGGTTCCTTTGGCCGGAATCTCCACCCAACCACTGCTGGGTGCGCCAGCGGTATTGACATTCGAGCCCGGTTGGGTCTGGACTTGCGCCGGCATAGTGACCGGGGCTGCTTGAGCGGCGACCGGGGCAACGGCTAACATAAACGGTGTCAGACCAGCGACAACGGATAGACCGATGGATTTGTGTAGTTTGGTAAACATGTTGTTTCCTCGTAGATTGAATTTGTATCTGTTAACTGAAAATTATATTTGTTCAAACATTGTGTGTTACTGTTGAAGTTATGTTTGAAGCTAAATTTGACTGCGCTTGCTCACTTACTTATCACAGTGTTCAGTTTAGCTGTAGCGACGAGTGGACGGTAGTGGGCGCGCTCATTCAGCCATATGAGTTGACCAATATTCACATATGAGCCAACTCATGCGCGGCTATGCAAGCAAGCTTGCATCTCTTTTGTTTGCTTGTTAGCATACACAAAACCGGCCAGCGGATGACCCAACAATAATAGGTACAATCATCTTCACCTCAGGGGATCTCATTATCGTTTTCCCGCAGCCTAGGAGAGGGCAGTCTAATGATTCGAATTATTTTATGTGACGACCAAGAGATTGTCACCGAAGGCATGACACTGATCCTCAGTGTGGTGGCTGATTTTAGCGTGGTAGGCGTGGCGCGCGACGGTGCAGAAGCCGTAACATTGGCAGCGAAACTTAAGCCCGACATCATCCTAATGGATCTACGGATGCCGATTCTGAATGGCATTCAAGCCACCCGTCAGCTTCACACGCACTTCCCAGAGATTCGCGTGTTGGTGCTGACGACTTATGATGATGATGCGTGGGTCTTTGATGCCATTCGGGCGGGCGCGGCAGGCTATCTGCTGAAAGATACGCCGCGCGAGCATATTATTGCGGCGATCCGCGGCACGGTGGCCGGAGCCACCTATGTTGATCCCAAAGTGGCGGCAAAACTATTCGCCCATGTGGCGCATCCTAGCCCTACGGCAAAGGCCCACGACCATATCGCCATCGATCTCAGTGAGCGCGAACGTGAAATTTTGAAGCTGCTGACGGACGGTTTGAACAATACCGATATTGCCGAGCATTTGCATCTCTCTAAAGGTACGGTTCAAAATTATATTAGCAATCTTTTTGTCAAGCTAGAGGTCACCGACCGAACCCAAGCTGCGCTGTTGGCGTTGCGTTATGGATTGGTCGAATGAGGTGCACTCCACCATCCATTACCAATGCAAAGAGACTGGCTACACTTGGTCATGATCCTATCCACCCTCACCGTCGCAGAAGGATGAGTAAAATTCTATGCGCAACCGTGCGTTGACTACAGCCGCCTCCACCCCCCAACCCTCTGAATCATCCTATCTTGAACCAGGATTATTGGCCGTTTTTCGGTTGGCAGTCCAGCTCCAGATCGCGGTGCAACTCGTCAGCATAGCCTTTGGCGCGCTCTTTGAAACTGGTCTGGTCTGGGAAGCGTTTGCCGCGATCGCGCTGGGCGGCTATTTGTTAACATTGGGGTATCTTTCCTGGCCGAAATTGTGGCATACGCTGGGACGCATCTTTCTGCCTGTGGCGCTGCTGCTAGTAACGGTCGTACCCTTGCTAGAACGGGCGCTCTATGCTTATTTCCAGATGAAGCAACCCTTGCTGGCCCTGACGCCCCAAGATCTCTTCAGTGTTGACTGGCGCTTGATTGTCGGTTTTTTCGTGCCCCTTGTGCTGATGGCCTGGCAGTACACATTTCGAACTGTGCTCGCTTTTATTGGTTTGTTCTTTGTGCTCAGTCAAGCGTTAGGCGTCTGGCTCTACGGCAAACAGTTCTATCAGATGCGCGAACCAATCGAATTGACTTTAATTCTGACCATCACCTTTGTGATCATCAGCTATATTATTACGCGCATGATGCGCATTCAACGCCAACAATTCCAGGCCCTGATCGACGCCAACGCCCAACTCGTGGCAGCCAATCTAAAGCTGGCCGATTACGCAGCCACCACAGAAGAGCTGGCGATCAGCCGCGAGCGCAACCGGATGGCGCGCGATTTACATGACACCCTGGCCCATACGCTGACGGCCGTGGCGGTGCAATTAGAGGCCGCAGATAGCATCTGGGAGCAAGCCCTCGATCAGGCCCACAGCATGGTGGTCAAAGCGCTCGGCACCGCGCGCAGTGGGTTGGCCGAAACTCGCCGCGCGATCCAAGCACTGCGCGCCGCGCCACTGGATGATCTGGGGTTGACCCTCGCCATCCGTACTTTAGCCGAATCTACCGCCGCCCGCAGTGGCGCCCGCTTAGAAGCGCACCTGGCCGAAGATATCAAGCTACCGGCCGTGATTGAGCAGACGATCTACCGGATCACCCAGGAGACGCTCGATAATGTGGCGACACACGCCAATGCGCAAACCATTTGGGTGACTTTAGGCATCTTCAACCAGCAGGTGCGCCTTGTCATCGCCGATGATGGCGTCGGTTTTGCCAGCGACCAGGCCGCGCCCGACGGGCATTATGGTTTACAAGGACTACACGAACAGGCGCAACTGATTGGGGCACAGTTAGAAATTGAAAGTCAACCCCAGCACGGCACAATCATTCGGCTCACGCTAGCCAAGCGCCAGTGAAATCAATCTAAAAACCGGAGTATAACGCCTGCAATAGTACCAATGGCCTACTGTATTCAGGCTATATCTATGCTAAAGTTGCGGCGGTGTGATCACAGTTAAAATTAATAGAAACCGTACCCAGAAAGAGCGCAGCAATGAAGAAGCAACCCACCCTAAGCGCACATGTCGAGCTAGCCCTTTATTTAACCTTTGTTGCATTAAGTGTCATTGTTACTCTAGTGGTTGGCAATGCTTTTTTCACCACGTAAGCGGCTAGCGCTTCGTTAATTTGCCCGATTGCTGGGTCATGCGTACACTGTTTCCATGCAACAGATTACACACACCAATGGCGTTATCACCTACACATTTGATTCACTTGCGCAGCTACCGGTGCGGGCCCATGTCAGCACCCGGCATGGTGGCGTGAGCCCTGAACCTTGGAACACGCTCAATTTCAGCGTCATGCGCGGAGACACACCAGAGCGTGTCAAAGAAAATCGCCAACGATTGGCGGCTGCACTAGCGATTGAAAACGACAAAGTTGTGCGTTGCCACCAAGTGCATGGCACAGGCATCGCCAAGGTGGATGCAGGTGATGCAGGACAGTGGCAAAACGACACCGATGGGTTGATTACCGATGCCATAGATGTGCCATTGACACTGGTCTTTGCCGATTGTGTGCCGATTGTGCTCTATGACCCGCACCGGCATGTCGTGGGTGCTTGTCATGCCGGTTGGCGGGGCACGGTAAATGGTATTGTCACAGCCATGCTTTGGGCGATGCAAGCGGCCTACGACACAAACCCAGCCGATCTGTTAGCGGGTATTGGCCCCAGCATTGGCCCCGAGAATTTTCAAGTGGGTCAAGATGTCATCGACTTGGCGCATGCCAAGCTAAACAACGCCGATCAACTCTTTCACTATCGCAACGGGCCAGATCAGAAGCCTTATTTTGACCTTTGGCAGGCCAACGCAGCCCAACTCATCGAGGCTGGGCTGCCTGCGGCGCAGATTGAGATCAGCGGGATTGACACCGCCCAAAACACCCACGATTTCTTCAGCCACCGCGCCGAACGCGGCCGCTGTGGCCTCTTCAGCATGACCGTCTGGCTGGCGCCTAAGTAAATACGCTCTCTCACATAGCCAACATCACCAACACAATCATGAGGTAGTTTTTGTTAACAAAAACTACCCCATGGCCCCGCCCTATTTGTGCCACATTAGTCGTTTATTACCGTAAGGAGATCACAACAATGCCAAGCATATCATTACGAATTAGCGCAATCGCCATTGGTCTAGTCGGTTTGCTGCTCTTCACGGTACAACTCCAAGCCAGCCCGGGGAACGCCGAGACGCCTCATGGGACCATCCCAGATCTGCCGCCCACCTTGCAAAACGGTGATGTTGAATGTACAACCGGTTATTACACCCAGACAGACGCCTTAAGTAAGACGATTTATATCCCCAATCACTGGAACTGGGTCGCCATTCAAGGCACACCGCGCATCAACAGCGCTCGCGTCAATTTCGCGCATAGTTGTGATGGTGAAGCGCACATCGAACGCATCAGCGGGATTGATAGTCTTTTTATAGAAGCGCAAGATCTAGAAAAATTACCCTTGCCGGGCAAACCGTTTGATGTAGCATTCTACCAACAAATCTCGGCGACGGTAGGCGGCGCGTATAGCCTGAGCGGTTGGATGTTAAGTCTATGCGGTGGCAGTAATGTCCCCAATAACTGCCCTTCTGGTTATTATATGGCCAAAATGCTCGGCATTGATCCCAACGGTGGCACGGATCCGTTGGCGCCCAGTGTGGTCTGGGCCGAAGACCGGCACAACTTTATTGAAGCTGGCCAACGCGTTGGTTGGAGAAACCTCAGAACGAGTGCCATCGCCCAAGCGCCGACCATCACCATTTTTGCGCGCATCAACAGTCCGTTCCAATGGCATGGCAACCACGCCTTCATCGACGCATTAAGTGTCGTACGCGCGCCGCTGGCCGATCTCACCTTGCCCGCCACGGTCACCGACACTCAAGCGATTACAGTGGCATGGAGCGGCCAGCAAAGTCCCGATGTCACCCAGATTCCTGGCGGAAGGTATACCCTCTATTTCGATCTACAATACCGCCACGCCGGCACCGCTGGCTGGAAAGATTTGGTGAGCGATGCCCCAAACCCGGGCAACACGCTTTTTACCGCGCGCTGTGCCAACACAGCCTACGAATTCCGTGTCCGGGCGCGGGCGGAACAGCCGCCCGCCCCCCCGGAAGGCGCTTCGCCCAATCAGCGCTATCCAGGAGTATGGAGTGAGCCTACTACGGTCTTTTTCCAGAACACGCCGCCAACGACGGAGCCAATCACGGTGACGACGCCGCTGACAGGGGCGCAACCGCTCTTTCTCCCCCTCGTGCAAAACAATATTGAATGTTAGCTCATCGGTAACGCATGTGACGGCTAGGGAAAAACTTGAGCAGGTGCGCACAAACATCTGCTCAAGACAACCTTGCGTGCGACTGCATTCACTGGTACAATCGCGCATGTAAATTCGTAGATCATCCAACGCTAGCGATTCCGTGATACAGATGGCAACCCAATCCACTTCAATTGATATTACGCGTAATCTCGAGGATGTGCGGCAACGGATCGTCGCCGCCGCGCAGCGCGCCCAGCGCCAGCCAGCAGAAATCACCCTGGTAGCGGTGAGCAAAACCAAACCTTTTACGGCGATTCAAACCGCCTATGCCGCCGGTCAGCGCGATTTTGGCGAAAATCGGTTCGAAGAATTATGGGAGAAAGCCAAACAGGCGCAACAACTGGGCCTGCAGGATATTCGTTGGCACATGATTGGGACAATCCAAAGCCGCAAGACTGACCAGGCCATCGGACCGATCACGCTAATTCATTCGGTGGACCGGCTAAAGATCGCCCAACACCTCAGCCGCGACGCAATGGCCGCGCATTGCGTATTGTCTATATTGTTAGAAGTCAATGTGAGCGGTGAAGCGAGCAAACATGGGTTTTCGCCAGAGGAATTGCGCCAACTTGCCCCAGAAGTGACACGCCTGCCTGGCGTTCGCCTGCAAGGCTTGATGACCATGGCGCCGCTGGTGGAGACGGCAGAAGCCGCACGGCCAATTTTTCGGGCGTTGCGCCAATTGCGTGACCAGTTGAGAGCTGATGGCGTGAGCGGGCAAACCACCGAGCAGCCATTACAGCTATCGATGGGGATGACAAACGATTTCGAAATTGCGATTGAAGAAGGCGCAACCATCGTGCGGGTCGGTTCAGCCATTTTCGGTGAAAGAGACTACGCGTAAAAGATCACGGGTAAAGAGACCATGTTAAACGAGCGTAAAATTGCTTTCATCGGCAGTGGGGCGATG
>JAPLGZ010000120.1 GCA_026389895.1 Chloroflexota bacterium
TAGCAGTGGGCCACCAGGTAAGTGCGCAAAGGGTCCTTGCTTTTTTAACCAGCTGAACGAAGTCGCCAAATCGCCCTGCCAAATTGTACCGGCGCGCGGGACGACCGAGCCGACGGGCAAGCGGGCTCGCGTCTCGGCCAGATTAAAATCTATGTCGGCCAGAATCAGCAAGCGGGCGCCATTTTGAATGGCATCTTGCAAATCCTGGGTGTAATAGTGTGCAACGATGATGGCCTCGCTATCGGTGGGGTCGGTTACGACGTTATAGCCCAACTGTGCGAGCGCGGAAGCGAGCGCATCGTTTAACACCAACAATTTATGTTGGGGAAGCGGCGGCTCGACAGCCGCCAGCGCAATTTGGCTGCTGGCGAGCACGATATCGTTGTCGGCTAGCCAACGCACTTGCAAAGGCACCATGCCTTCTCCTGACAGTGGTACATCAACCACCGCGCCAGATGCGGCGACTTCGCCTTTGGCTTCTCCAGCTTGCCATTGGATTTTACCCTGAGCCCCAGGGCCATCAACCCCAAAGGCGCGCAAGGCGACTGGTACGCTAGCGCCGGGTTGCCCGCTCCAGCGTTGGGGGCGCGCCACCACAACATTATCTTGATTTAGCGGGGTAAAGATCGTGTCCAAGCCATATTTGACATCACGTTGCATGGTTAATAAACCGTTGCATTCCCAGTGGACGTCGGTAAATTCGGTGATCACATAGCCGGCAATGCTGGGGTGCAGCCGCATAGAGGCAATCTCGTAGGCCAAGCTGTGCGCCATATGCGCCTGGCTCTGCTGAACGAATGCTTCAAAGCTGCCAAAAACATCCCCCAATTGCCAGAAGGCAAAACGTTCGCGCATGGCATGGGGATAAACAATCCCATCGCCCCATTCGTGGCCCGTTTCAAACCACCAGGGATCTTTGCCATCTTCTTTAATTTTGTCGGGGTCGGGTAGACCCCAATTGCCAAATTCACTGACGATCAAAGGCAGATCCGGACGCCGATTTTCGGCATAATCCGTCGCCCAGACCCAATCCGTGCGGCTGGCAAAATCGGCCACCCAGGCATCCCACTGTTTGGCGTGGTCGGGAATCGCCCGATATTCATGATAATCTTCAATATCACCAGCGACATGGAAATTGAAGCGACAGGCAGAATTGTCCACAATCAAGCGCGTCGGATCGATCAGGCGGGCTTCTTGATAAAAATCAGCCAACCATTGGCGATGTTCAGGGTTGCGGACGAGATCAGTACCCCAATCTTCATTGACGAGTGACCAGATCAAGATCGAAGGGTGATTCCAATCGCGTTCTACCATGGCCTGGAAGGTGGCTTTCACACGCGCAGAGGCGGCGGGCGTCAAACGCGCCCAATTGGGGATCTCGGTCCAGATCAAGATGCCCAGGCGATCGGCCACTTCGTAATAGCGGGGATCTTCGATTTTGATATGGCAACGCAGACAGTTTAACCCTAATGCTTTGGCCTTGTGCACCTGGTCTTCCAAAAATTCCAGGCTGGGCGGGGTGTAGATTGTTTTCGGGTAATAGGCTTGGTCAAGGACGCCGCGCAAATAGATTGGCTGACCGTTGAGATAGATACGCCCGTCGTGCTGCTCCACGGTGCGGAAGCCACAGGTGGCGCTGAGTTCATCGACAGTTTGACCATTCGTCACAAGTGTTGCAGTTACGGTGTAGAGCGCTGGCAACTCTGGGCTCCACAATGCCAGGGTTGTCGGATCCAGTTGTACTTCCCCCTGGCCGTTGGCATCCAATATTGTACGAGCAATTTCTTGGCCATCCGGGCCGATCACCGGCGCATGGATCTGCGTGTTGGCCGGCAATGCGCCCAGCACGCTGGCCCTAATCGCCAAGCGGCCACTAGCTACATCGGGAGTCAAATGTAAATTTTGCAGATGCACAGCAGCGCGCCGTTCCAGCCAAACGCTCTGCCATATACCACCAATTGGGCCATACCAACTCTGTTTGCCGTGCGGAACTTCGCCAAACGGGAAATCCGCAAACCGCCGTTCATCATCGGACGCATCGACGACCCGCACGATTAATTCATTTTCGCCCTGCTGCAGTTGGCTTTCGACAGCAAACTCAAAGGGCAAATAGCCACCTTCATGTTCACCGATGCGTTGGCCGTTCAGCCAAACGGTGGCGTAATAATCGACCGCGCCAAAGTGCAGAATCGCTGCCCCCACGGGTGTTTCATCCAGGATGAAGGTGCGACGATACCAGGCGGTGCCACTGGCGAGGCGTAGATCATCAAACTGCGCCTGCCAGGGCATTGGCACCTGCGCCTCGCGCCATGTTTGGCCGCTGATCAGATGCTCGGGCTTGGTATGATCGGCAGGATCAAGTTGAAAAAGCCATGTTCCATCTAAAGCCATGCGTTGCCGAAGGCTCATAATTATTTAGCTCCAATCTTTTTGATATTGGGGAAGAAGACTACAATCTAGTAGATCTTTATTATACACAAGAACAGTTCTATTTTTCGTTTTATCCAACAGACGGGCACAAATTGTCGTGTCCATTAGATAAATCTAAACGCTGGCCGAGTTACCGCTGGTTTGCCTCTGGGCGGACGATCACTGGTTTATCCGCAGCAAAAGTGACGCGCCCTATATAGAGACGCCGTTGACCACCCGCGCCATAGCCCACAGCGGGCGCGGTCCAAGCATGATAGGCCATCCAAAGTTGGTTGTCTGGCGTGGTAAAAAAGGAGCCACCACCGGGGCCGACCGTATCGCCAATTGATGTCACGATTGGCAACTGTTGCACCTTGCGACAAGGGCCACTGGGCGTATCACAGAGGGCGTAACCAATGGCATAATCCGCGCTTTCCCACCAATTGGCCGAATAGATCAAGTAATATTTGCCACCATGCAGCACCAAACCAGGATTTTCGACCAGCGGCACTTCCCACAGCAGGTCGCGCGTGATCAACTGATGAGGCTCACCAATCAACGTTTGGCCATCTTTGCTCAGTTGTTGGCTATAAAGCCAAATGGGTAGGTTACAACAGTTGCCATCACTCTTCCAGAGCAAGTAGGGTGTGCCATCTTGATCCACAAACACATTAGGGTCAATCGAACCGCCCTGATCGAGTTGGCAGATAAATGGTTGCGCACTGGTGTCGACAAAAGGGCCATCCGGTTTATCACTCACGCCGTAGCTGATACACTGCCGGCCAGCACTGGCATAACGCGCCACATAATAGAGGACAAATTGATTATCCTGATGCAAGACGCTCGGCGCCCAGGTCAAAAGTTGATAGCTAGCCGCCCATTTGGGTAACTGCGGTAAGGCATCACCATTTTTCCCGACACGCGTCCAGTGCACTAGATCAGTGGAATGAATCACCTGAATGTTCATCGAACCGGCATTCGTAGCATAGCCATAATAGTCATTGCCAACCCGCAAGATAAAAGGATCGGGGAAATCTTCAGCAAAGACAGGGTTTTTATAATTTAGGGCTAACGATGCAGGCGCCACATTGGTTTCCGGTTCGGGCAGGGTACAACTACTGGCGAACCAAGCGAATAGGCAAAGTAGGATAGGTAGCCGTAGCGGGCGAAGAGACGGGAGATAGAACTTCACACTATCGAACTTCACAGTATCGAACTTCACACTATCGAACTTCACACTATCGAACTTCACAGTAAGGGGTCGCCAATCATGCTTGATCATGACCATAACCTTTTCTTCAATTTTTCATCGGTGGACCCCATCCTGCCCTTTAGGTTTGGCCCAACCTTTCCCACAAAGCATCCTGCACTTGTTCTGCGATGAGAAAACGCCGTTCTCCATCAACCCCTGCGCCGGTCACCACATATTGGCCAGGGTTGCGGCCAATATAGCGTTGAAAGAGTGCATCCGTCGCCATGCGCCACTGTAAAGCCTCGTCCAGGTTTTCCTGTTGCAGCGCGGTCCAATTGGTCGGAATCTCAAGCGCAATCGAAGGGGCATCAACTGCCTCATCGAGCGTGCGCCACCGATCGTTGACGCGCGGAATTGATGCTTGACGATGGAGATCAACGATGGTGGTGCGCACGCTTGTGGCCAGGCGATCGCGCACACGCAGGCTATTAGCCAGCCAGGTTAGACTAAAACGTGAGGCTGGCACCCGGTTCAACTCGTTGCGGAATGGATAGTAGTCGGGTGTAAAGTCAAACGCCAGCGCGCCCAACATCCCGAAATTCAAAGCCGCGTTCGGGTATTGCAGCGGATCAACCGTCCAGTTGATCAGTTGAATGCCCTGTTGCAGCGCGTTTTCGGCCTGCACCTTCTTCAGCAAGAAGGCCAAACGCATCCCTCGATAGGCAGGCAGCACCCCCAGGATCTGGGATTCGAGCCGCAAACGACCATTAAATTGGGCGGACCAGTCAAGTGGCAAGCTGGATTCACCAAACTTGTAAAAGCCAAAGAGAAAACCGGCCGTTTTGCCCTCAACACGCGCCACCAACGATGTACCGAGGCCAAACTCAAGGCTGTGCATATCAACCGGATAGAGAAATTCCGGCGTGCTGCCCCAAATCTGTTGCTGCAATTGGCGAATTTGCGTGGCTTCTGTCGCATCGGGTCGCCCAATGTCCACGCTGCCCATCAGTTGATGCGTTGGTGCAAAATGCTGTGTATGTTCAGGCGTATAAAGCGCTAGGGGTGGACAGCCCAACAGCGCCGACAATTTCGTCGCAAACTCCTGAGCAACTGGTGGTGTTACATTGCTTAGCGCATGGTAACGCAGCGTGTAAGTGCGGTCTTGTTGCTCAAACCCGCGTGGGAAAAGAAAACCAACCACAGTTGCAACGCCTTGGATCAGGCCAACAGCCAGGCGCCCCCCAATCTTCGGAAAGGTTGCCTGAAGAAAATGATAAGGAAAGAGCAATGCATTATCCGCGCCACCGAGTTGTGCATAGAGGCGGTCAAGTTCGGCTATCCAGGTGGGGGATTGAGGCTCAAGCAGTCGTATATCCATTAGAACTCGGATTGATCGCCCATACAGCTACGGCATCATGGCTAGCTGTGGTTTGGTTGAGGATTTAAACGAGCCGACCATTCAATGGTTGGCTGACAGGTTCAGGAAGTCGCCGTTCGGCTGAGTTCACGTCGAAGCCTCGGCGACTAAATACCTGGTGCCTGCACCCAGGGGGCGCGCTTCGGTAAAAGCGACCCCGACTTCCTGAACCTGTCAGCGCAGGGTTGATGGGCATTAACCAAATAAATTGGTAACGGCTCAGTCAACCTGCTTTGGGCGCCCAAGGGGCACGGTTTCCCGTAGCAGGCGACGGTTCGCGCCCAACGGGCACCCGCCCTTGGGCGCGCTGCGGCACGCCCGCCAATCACCGCAATAAATGGTTAATTCGCAATAACCCTGAGGCTGCTGAAAGTTCATCCCTTACTACTCATCAGGAGGAATCATGGCTCAATTTAGTGTGAATGCACAGCGCTTTGATCCGTACAAAAATTTTAAATCGTGTCAAGCGGCTGAGGCCCTCGCCTTCGCTGCCCACGACGACCGCCAACGCGCCACTCAAGTTGGCCTGATGGAGCGCTGGGGCCTCCGGTGTGCTATCGAGTCCAGCTACCCAAATATTTTTCGCTTTAAGGTCATCGATCACGCGGTTGATATTGTTCACCTGGGCGACCAATAGATGTTCCACTGCGCCGGAACTGGCGTTGCTAACGGCAGGGGTGACACCCGCCGCGCGCCGGTCAGGAATGATTACACCATGGACGCCCATCGCTTCAGCCGTGCGAATTAGTGTGCCTAGATTTTGCGGGTCTTGCAAATGGTCTAAGATCAGCAACAACGGCGGTTCGCCCAACTCCTTGGCCTGCTGCAAACACTCTTCAACATCCACATAAGGATAGTCTTCTACTTCCAGCGCAACCCCTTGCGTATTGGTATGCTCGCGCGCCAGCTTATCAAAGATGCCCCCTTTGACGTTGCGCATCGGGATATTCGCTTCAGCGGCAGCCGTCATAATATCCAGCACAATGCCGCCCGTCTTCTGATCTGCTTCGCCTTCTACCCATAGGCGAAACATGCGCCGCCGATTGGCACGCAAAGTTTCGAGCACTGCGCGCCGGCCATAAATTAATTCACTCATGATCAATACCTAAGACTACATTTGACCGGCACTTCAAATCCGGCGATTTTTGCCCGCTTGCAAAGTTTATGTCTGTTCCTCAAAACGCCAGGTGGTTCCTTCTGGCGTATCATCCATCACAACGCCCACTTCTTTGAGTTTGTTGCGGATCTTATCAGCGGCGGCCCACTGTTTGGCAATGCGCATATCGCCGCGCACTTCCACCAACAGATCAATAAAGGGTTTGGCGGCGATGTCGCGGCCCGTATCGCTGGCCGGTTCTTCCAGCGTCAAACCGAGCACGCCCCCCAATTCATGCAAGGTGCGTTGAGCCGCTTCGTAAAACGGGCCAGCCACATTGGCTTCGCGGGCCGTGTTAATCGCACGCACCAGTTCAAACAAAGTGGCCTGTGCGCTGCTGGTATTAAAATCGGCGTCCATGGCCTCAATGAAACTGGCACGGGCTTTTTCCGTTGCTTCGCGCAACGCGTCCACTTCTTCGCCAGTGCTCTTATTGCCCTTGGCCGGGCGTAAACCGCCGCGTAAACGCGTCAACGCCCGCTCAGCCGATTCAACCGTCTCTTGGTTAAAGACCACCGGTTTGCGATAGTGGCCCGAGAAGATCAACATGCGAAAGGCGTCGCTGCTGTGGCCCTTTAAAAAATCATCAATTGTGATCAGATTGCCAAGCGATTTGCTCATCTTTTCGCCAGCTAGTTGGAGCATGCCGTTGTGCATCCAATACGTAGCAAATGGTTTGCCAGTCAGGCTTTCACTCTGGGCGATCTCGTTTTCGTGGTGCGGGAAAATCAGATCGTTGCCGCCGCCATGAATATCGATCTGTTCACCCAGATGATGCAAACACATGGCCGAACATTCAATATGCCAGCCGGGCCGTCCTTTGCCCCACGGACTATCCCAGGCCGGTTCGCCGGGTTTGGCTGATTTCCACAAAGCAAAATCACCAGGGTGTTCTTTGCGCAGATCTTCTTCTTTGCGCGTGCCGCTCAATGCTTCGTCGAGCTTACGTTGGCTCAATTTACCATAATCGGCATCTTTCGTCACGCGAAAGTAGACATCACCATCGATCGGGTAGGCATACCCTTCTTCGCCCAAGCCCTCAATCACATGAATAATTTCGCCCATCTCTTCGCTGACTTTGGGATAGATATCGGCGGGCATCACATTCAGATCGCGCAAGTGGCGCAAATATTCTTCGGAATAGTGATTGGCCATCGCGATGGGATCTTGGCCTGTTTCGTTGGCGCGGCGAATGATCTTATCGTCCACATCCGTAAAATTAGTGGCATAGCGCACTTCATACCCTTTATAGATCAGGTAGCGCCGCACCATGTCAAAGACGATGGCGGCCATGGCATGCCCAATATGAGCGTTGGCATAGACCGTGGGCCCGCATACATACATGCGCACCTTGCCTTCTTCCAGGGTTTTAAATTCTTCGTCTTGCCGCGTCAGCGTGTTATAGATGCGTAAAGCCATGATGACGATCCTGTCTGATTGGGGTTGAATGAATGGTAGAGATTGGAGATTGGAGAATCGAGATTACTGGTTGTTAATCTCGATTCTCCAATCTCTTCAAATGATAACCTTTGATCAAGCTGATGATCAGCCTTAATTGCCTTCTGGCACGGCAAAGATCAGACGCCCGGCATTGGTTTGCAATACTTTGGTCACTTGCACCAAAATTTCCTGATTCAAGAAACGCCGCCCACTTTCCACGACGACCATTGTGCCATCTTCCAGGTAGCCGACGCCTTGACCCACTTCTTTGCCCTCTTGAATGATCTTCAAGGGGATCTCTTCGCCGGGCAAGAGCACAGATTTAACCGCATTGGCTAGTTCGTTGACGTTTAAAATCTTAACGCCTTGCAAACGCGCAACCCGGTTTAAATTATAATCATTGGTGATTACAGCGGCGTGTAATTGGATCGCCAGGCTGATCAGCTTATCATCGACTTGCTGCGCGTCCTGCGGATCGATATCAATAAAGTCGATCTTAATATCACTATTATTTTGCAAACGGTCGAGCATTTCTAAACCACGCCGCCCACGATTACGCCGCAACGCGTCGGGTGAATCGGCAATATATTGTAACTCATTCAGGACAAAACGCGGAACTGCCATCGAGCCCATGAGAAAACCAGTCTGGGCAACATCCGCGATCCGCCCATCAATAATCACGCTGGTATCCAGCAGCATCGTCAGCGAAGGGGCATTGACAGCCAGTGGCCCATCTGGATTGATTATTTTTGCAGCGCGCCCCGGCCGCAGCAACGACCAAATATCAGCCTGCCGCAGCACTAATACGGCGGCGCCTAGATAACCCAAAACAATCACCGTAATTAAAGGTAGAATGTTCCCAAACGGCGGCGGCAGCCGCGAGAGCGGGAAGGTAAGTAGCGCCGCAATTAACACCCCAACGGCCAACCCCAGTGTACCGGCCAATAATTCCCCAATTGGCACCTGTCGAAGTGAATTGCGTGCGGCACGCGCTGGTGCAATCACAATCCACGGTGCCAAAAAATAGCCCAACGCCGCACAAAGGATCGTCGCAGGCACGATATAACGCGCTGAATCTGTATTTAATTCATTGGTTCTTGCCAGTGCTACGCCCAATTCCCAACCAATAAAGCCGTAGACCAGCGTACCCAGCACTCGGAAGAGTGAAGCGAGACGCATAGGTCGATCTCCTAATAAAGGCAAAAAAATTCTAAAATAACTGAACAGTTCATTATACTCATCATAATATAAAAATGTCAGTAGAGCAATGTACTTTTCGTTAAAGTTCGTCTACGCAGATTGGCGCAATAAAGTAGTAAGGCCAATGCAGCGGGCAAAGGATAAAGCAGCGCTGCTTTTACACTTAATTTGCCTTTAATTCCTCATAAAGCTGCAAGATCTTTCGAGCATTCGCGTGGGCCGAAAGATGCTTACTAAACTCATGCGCGGCTGCCCCCAGTTTGTGGCGATAGTCGGTCTCGCGGACAAGCTTTAGAAAGCGCAAGCCAAAGCTCAAATCGTTATCTTCCGCCATGAGACCTGTTTGTTCGTTTTGGATAATATCGCTGACCCCCACGGAACGAATGCCCAATGCCGGTAATCCAGCGGCAGCCGCTTCAATAAAGCTGATGGGGTGGGCCTCGGTGACACTGGTGGAGACAAAAAAGTCGCTCAATGCCAGATAATCGGGCAGCAGATCATAGGGGACACGCCCCGTAAACGTGACCCGTTTTTGTAACCCAAAGGTAGCCACCAGGCGGCGGTAGTCTTCTAATTCAGAACCACTGCCAATGAGTAAAAGATGACTATCATCCTCTTCACGGGCCACAAAATTGTAGATTGTGATAAGCCGTTCAATGTTCTTCTCGCCACTCATCCGTCCCACAAAGACCGCAACCACCGCGTCTTCCTTAATGCCTAATTGCTTGCGGGTGAGCGAACCGGGGCGGTTGGTAAAACGTTCTAATTCAATGCCGTTGGGGATAATCTCGATCCGCCCTTGGACACCCCAACTTTTGATCACCTCGGCCACGCTGAGGCTTGGAGCAATCAACGCCGAGCACCGCTGGCTGAACAATTGAAAATAGGCCTGGAGTGCAGTCTCTGAGATGGAAGATGGCAACAAAGGCAAATATTGCTTTACATAGAGATCATAGCGAGTGTGATTGGTAAAGACCAATGGCAGATTGTAACGATTCGAAGCAAAGAGCCCAAAGCTCCCGCTAATAAAAGGATGATGCACGTGAATAATATCCATCATCTGCAGCATTTCTCGGCTGCGCTGATCCAGCGTGATACTCAAGTGATAGCCGGTGTCGGCAATTGGGATGCCGGGGATCCGAATGACGTTTGGCTCATCTGCATATTCGCCTTGCCCTGGTACAAAGATCCAAACTTGTTCTCCCCAACTTTCTAGGCATTTTTTCAGCAAAGTAACATGGGTGACCACGCCATTGGTCACGGGTTTGTAGACATCCGTCATCAGGGCAATACGCATGTACAAGGTCCTTTCAGGACTTATTTTTATAGTAAGGTTCAATTTATGCTGTAAAACAATTTTGCGAATCGTTATGGACGGACGATTGGTAAAATTTTTACAAATCTTCTGGTTACTCATTCATCAATTAATCACGCATAAAATTATAAACGAACTGCCCCCAAGGTTTGGGATTTTAGACCCAGGCATGTATAGTTTGCTGGTAAGTATACAAAACAAACTTGAACCGACGAAGTTTATCTTTTATTTCATGCGTGCTACAACAAACCAGATGCGCGGCTTTAAAGCTACAATCTCTATATGCATTATTTGTATATCCACCGTCATGCTGCGTGCTTTTGCCCATACGTGGTTATGGTCATCGGCTAATCACGCTTGTCCAGAAACAGGCCTCGGATGAATCAAAAGGACAGAGCGGCGCGATCGATTTTTGCAAGCCGGCTACGCTGGTGGGAATGGCTGTTGTTGGTGGCGGCTTTGGGGCTATTTGCCACCCAAGACCTGCTGGCATCGCCCATGAAATCAGCGGCGTTTGATGAACAATACCACTTAACCGCAGGTTACAGCTATTTACGGACAGGTGATGCGCGGCTGGCCACCACCCACCCACCGTTGATGGGGTTGTTGGGTGGGCTGGCGTTGTTGGGCAAAACGGTGACCCTACCGCTCGATAACCCAGCCTGGGTGGCCAGCGACCGGTTTCTCTTCTCCGATCTCTTCCTATGGGAAGCCAACCCTGATCCACAAGCTTTGCTGGTAGCCGCGCGCCAGCCGATTATTCTGGTGGGGCTCTTGTTACTGACAGGGCTCTTTTTCTTTGCGCGCCAATTGATCGGCGGGCGCGCCAGTTGGTTAGTTTTACTGCTGGCAACCTTTGACCCCAATTTATTGGCCAATGCGCGGGTCGTCACCACCGATCTTGGGTTAGCCTGCTTTCTATTGCTCGCGCTCTGGCGGCTTTGGTGTTGGCTGGAAAACCGCTCGTTTGGCAACCTGATCCTCACTGGTCTGTGTGCAGGCTTAGCCATGAGCGCCAAATATACCGGGCTCTTTTTCTGGCCTAGCGCCTTTTTTATTACCTGGCTTTACCCCACAACTGATCAGGTAAAGTCCACCCGTCAGGATAATCTCTGGCGGCGCTGGCTGGGGCTGGCGGCGATCGGTCTGGTGGCTTGGGGGATTCTCTGGATCGTCTATGATTTCACGTTTGGTTTGATCCCGGATCTAAACTTACCTGTACCCGTGCCAGCACCTTTCTACTGGCAACAATTGATCAATACCTATTTTCGGATTGTCGATATGCAAGGCGCTCGCTACGATTTCTTCTGGGGCGAAGCGTCTAACCAAGGTTGGTGGGACTATTTTCCAGTGGCGCTGGCCGTGAAGACACCATTGCCTTTGCTGTTGCTCTTTGGCGCAGGTTTATTTACCGTCGCGCGCCAGCAACGCTGGCGGCGCACCAGCGTTTTGTGGGTGCTACCACTGATCTTTCTGGCCTTAGGCCTAACTGGAATTTTAACCATTGGCTACCGCCACATCCTACCGGCGATCCCGTGCATGATCCTGTTGGCTGGTTATACAGCTACCCCGCCCAAGCCTTTTCTGCGCCAGGAAGTTAGCCCTAGCGCGACAATTCGCCGCTGGCTACCCACAACGAGTATTAGCCTATTGGCGCTTTGGTTGGTGGTGGGTAGCTTACGGATATGGCCGCACCAAGAGGCATTTTTTAACGAGTTAGCTGGTGATTGGTACAACTGGAGCAACATTCTCGTTGATTCCAACCTGGATTGGGGACAGGATTTACCCGCCCTACGCCAAACAATGGAACAGTTGGAGATCAGTGAAGTGAATCTGGCCTACTTTGGCAAAGCGGTGCCAGAAAGATATGGTGTGCGCTACCGGCCACTGCCCAGTTACCTGCGTTTTGTGGACGGCATCGAACTCAATGCCTACAATCCCTATCAGCCGGAACCGGGTTGGTATGCGATCAGTGCATCGGAGTTGCGCCTGGGGCTGTTTCAACCCGAGAATGTCAATTTATATGCTTATTTCCGCACGCTGCGACCCATCGCCCGTGCGGGCTATTCGATCTACCTCTATCAGGTGACTTATCCCGCCACGCTGCCCGTCAAACGCATGGCAATCTTTGGGGAGCCGATCATGCAGCTATCCCCCGAAAAGGTCGGCGCACCGCCCACTGGCCAGCCGCCGCAACAACGCGTGCAGGTAAAGTGGCTTAAGTCACCGGCGACCGCCCTCTATCCGTTGGGTAAAGATTTTTCACCACCCGCAACTGGCAATTACCAGGTGGTGGATGCCAATTATAGCGATGTGTTTACCCTGCTTGGCTATACGCAGCAACCGGCGCAAGCACAACCAGGCCAGGCAGTGCAAATCACCCTCTACTGGCAAGTTGGCAACCAATTGATGCCAATGCCAGCACCCACCCGTGGCTCACCTTTGTCGGCTTTTGTGCATGTCATTGATGGCGACCCGACCAAAGTCGTGACGCAATATGATGGCTGGGAGACGGCCTTACGCGGTTTAGAACCCGGCGACGTGATTGTACACCAGGCCACTCTCGACATCAGCGACCAGGTAAAACCAGGCCACTATGACATCTTAATCGGGCTCTACTCGCCGCAAAATGGCGCGCGTTTGCTCGTAAAAAGTACGGCGGAACAGGCCGATTCGGTCAAGGTAGGGACGCTCGAAATAAAGTAGGAAATTTCAAGCCAGATCGTCAGATCAATGCGCATAAAAAAAGTGTTACACAGAGCACACAAAGAAACCGCAATAGTCTTTTGCTTTTTCTCTGTGTGGCTCTGTGCCTCCTCTGTGTACTCTGTGTAACGCTTTTTGCTAAAGAGATAAGTTACACACAAGACAGGAAAAAGTACGCTTCGTGAAACTTCAGACCACAGGGTCAATTGATAAGCTGAGTGGCATCGTATGTGGCATCATCGGCGCGGGTTTATTGGCGACGGCTGGTGGCTGGGCATTTGGCCTGCGGGGACTTTGGGCCTTCAGCTTTCTGATCTTTGCCCCATTACCCTTTCGCTTGCTCTTGGGTCTAGGGGTCTTGCTGGCAGGTCTGTGGCCATTGATACTGCTCGGGCGGACGATGTATTTCACATCCAGCATCTCTTCATCCAGCATCCCTTATCCATGGCGTTGGTTATGGTTGCCGGTGGCTGCCTTGCTCTTCTGGTTGCTGCGCGAACGTACTTTATACGGTGATGGCCAATTTAAGCTCGAACTACTTGCCACACAGACCTTGACCAGTGATCCCTACATCTGGAAAGAACCACTGGATAGCTTGGTCGCCTACACCTTAACTGGGTGGCTACGCGCAATGGGCTCATCGCCCCTCGTGGCCGAAGCCCTCATGAGTGTGACGGCTGGCGTAATTTATCTGGCCGCGGTCTTCTATGTGGCAGAGCAGATCAGTAAAACACCCAAGGTATTGGAGCAACCCGATCAGCCGACCCAGCAACCGATTTTTTATATTGTTGGCTTATTGGCGCTTGGCAGCAGTCAACTCTGGTTTGGTCATATTGAAAACTACAGCCTGGTGACGGCGACCAGCTTTGCCACCATGGCGCTGGCCGTTGGCTATCTGGCTGGACAAATACCAATCTGGCTGGTGGGCTTGCTGGCGGGTTGCTCTGTCAGCTTTCATCCACAGGCGGCCTTTGCACTCCCAGCCCTGCTCTTGCTCTTACAACGCCGCCATTGGTTGCGTCAGCTGATCACGCTCGGCGTCAGTGGCTTGATCGTGCCCGGCTTAACCGTTGCGAGCTTGCACTGGTTGGGCGCGCCCTGGCCAGATTGGACCAATGGGTATGCGGGCGACCATCAACTATTTTTTACCTTCCCGCAGATTTTGGCGCTAACTCATTGGTGGGATGCCTGGAATAATTTGTGGCTGGTGGCGCCGTTGGCTCCGCTGTGGATAGGTGTGGGGATCTGGGCGCTTTTCCAGCGAGCATTGTGGCGCGAGCCAATTTTTCGTTATTTGAGCGGGGTGGCCGTTGGCTGGCTCATTTACCATCTTAGCTTTCAGAATGATTTGCCACGGCACCAGGATTGGGATTTATTCGCGATTGTTGGGCCGGGGTTTACCTTGTGGGGTCTCTATATTGGGGCCTACTGGTTAGCACACCACCCCAGCACGCCGGCTCGACAACGCCTGGCCGGGATGATCACACCTTTGTTCACTTTTGCGTTACTCTTTACTGTGAGTTGGGTGAGCGTCAATCATTTTACTACCTTAATTCGCCCGCGCACCGACCAACGCGATTTATACGCGCGCTATCGTCTGTTAGATCTGCGCACGCTTTTGCCTGCGGCCGCGATCACCCCCAATACACCGATTTGCGCCGATGCCAAAGGCTGTGAACGGGTGGCTGCGCTCAGCTTTACCATGCCCCAAAATGGCGATGAACGACCGGTGATCTTCGCCCATGCACCTGCCCAGGTGGCATTTACATTGCAAGTGCCCGACCAAGCAAGTTTTCTCTGGTTAAGCCCTGCCTTAGACCCGGTGGCCTGGCAATGGGGCGGGGATGGCGTAACGTTTCAGGTTTCGGTGCAACCCATCGCCCCCGGAAGCCCAACCACCCTGCTTTGGTCGCGCACGCTCAAGCCAGATCAGCCTGCGGATCGGGGGTGGCAAGAGGCCTTAGTGCCCTTAATGGCCTATCAAGGTCAAACGGTGAACCTGATACTTGCCACGCTGCCCGGACCGGCGGATAATAATGCAGGTGACCGCGCCGGCTGGGGATTGCCGTGGTTGATGCGTGGGACGCCGGATACGCGGTTCGATGAACCTTTATCCTCTAAAAATTAGCAAGGAAGCATGATGAGTAAGCAACAGACCTTAGTAGGGATTTTTGCCCATCCAGATGATGAGAGCTTTGGACCGGGTGGCACATTGGCGCGTTATGCCGCAGAAGGCAAGGCGGTGCATGTGATTATCGCCACAGACGGCATTGCCGGGTCGATCGAAGAAGCGAGTTCGCTCAGTGTGCATGAAACCCTCGCCCAGATCCGCTCAACGGAGCTATCCAACGCCGCGCTCAACTTAGGGGTGACCAGTATCTGGTCTTTGCCGTATCGCGACAGCGGCATGCGCAACACACCGGCCAACCAACACCCAGATGCGCTGGTTCAACAACCGCTGGAACACACGATTCAGGAGATCTATAGTTACATTCAACGGTTGCAACCCCAAGTGATTATTACCCACGATCCCTTTGGCGGTTATGGCCACCCCGACCATATACGGGTCTGCGAAGCAACGACGGCGGCTTTTCATTTAGCCGTTAGTCAGATGCGGACGGGCAATGGCAACGGCTATACAGGTCCACAAAAACTCTATTATACGGCCTTTGACAAGCGTATGCTCAAGATCATGGTGCGTTTGATGCCCTTGCGCCGGCAAGACCCGACAGCAGTGGGGCGCAATAAAGACATCAACTTGGTCGAGATCAGCCGCTGGCATACACCGGTTCATGCCAGCGTTAATGTAGTGCATTACCTCGCGCGCAAAGAGGCAGCCAGTCGCGCGCATGCCAGCCAATATAGCGGTGGCCCGACCTTTATTCGCGCGCTACCCACCTTCTTACGCCGGCGCTTTCTGAGTAGCGAAACTTTTACGCGTGCCTATCCTGCCCCGGCGGCTAGGGTAGAGCGCGATCTCTTTGCAGGTGTGATCTAAGATTGCTGAATTAATTTTGAAAGAGTAAACTAGCTTTGTAACGCCCCTCCCTTACAGGTAGGGAACTGATTCGCAGCATCCAAGAGCATTTATTCTGTTCCCAAACAATTCCTTCTCTGATGGAAGGATTAGGGCGGGGCTAGCAGCGCAAAGGAGATCATTATGACAAAGGCGACGACCCTGCGTAGTAGATGGCATAAAATCTCTAAACAGCGAGCGTGGTGGCTGTTATTGGCAACCGGCGTTGCGCTCTGCTGCCTGACAGGCCGCGCCGTGGCGGCAGATATACGCGGCGGTGATGATGTTTTCCGCTTGGGGCCAGACGAAGTTGTCAACGACGATCTGTACGTAGCCGCCCGCGAGATCTATATTGATGGCACGGTGAACGGGGACCTGATTGCAGTGGGTGGTTATATCGAAGTCAATGGCGTCGTCACTGGCGATGCGATGCTGGCCGGCGGCGGCGTAAATTTAAATGGCGTCGTGCAGGATGATGCTCGGATCGCTGGCGGTGGCGTGGTGGTCTCCGGCCAGATTGGTGACGATTTAGTGGTAGCGGGTGGCGGCAGCACTTTCACCGGTGTGCCGAGCTTCCCGATTCGGATCGGCCAGCATACGATTGCGCAGGGTGTCCAATTGACCGGAAATGCCACGGTCGGGGGTGACGCTTATCTGGTAGGCGGGCAAGGCGATATTGCCGGTTCGGTCAAAAACGATTTATTCGCCGCGATGGGGGCCATTATCTTTGGCGGCAAAATCGATGGCAACGCTGAATTGAAGGGTCAAGATATCACGATACGTAACACAGGCAAAGTGGGTGGCGTGCTGCGTTATGACAGTCGTGACCCAGTCACAGTGCCCCCAGAAGTTGCCCAAAATGTCCAGGCTGTAACACCGCCGACCCCGCCCAAAGCGCCGCCCGCGCCGCCGCTCCCCATCTGGCCGCTTTTAACTTGGTTATGGCGGACACTTTTGATCCTGATCGGTCTGGCCTTGTTAGCTTGGATCTGGGTGCGTGTGGCGCCAAATCTGTTGCGCTCCACCACCTCGGCCATCGAAACGAAGCCAGTCGAAGCAGGGCTTTACGGCGTGCTTGCGGCGGCATTGATCGTGCCAATCATCGCCGCGCTCGTGATCTTAACTATGCTTTTTGGGGGAGTTTTCCCTGGTATCCTGGTATTGTTCTTTCTCTTCAGTGGCATTTTGCTGCTCTGGTTCTTTAGCCCACTGTTGACTGGCCTGTGGCTAGGGCGTAAGTTGGTGGCGAACGCGGGCAGTTATTCGAGTCGGTTATCAGGCACCTTGGCGACCTTATTAACCGGCGCGCTGGCGATTGTATTGGTCGCGCGCCTGATTGGGACCATTCCCTTTGTTGGTCTCCTGGTGGCGGCGCTGATCTATCTGCTAAGTTTTGCGTTGGCGCTGGGTGGCATGATTGTCAGTCGACGCCAGCCGCGTATAGAACAGGAATGAGCTGTGGAAATTCACGAACAACTCTATCTAGGCGATGTTGTGGAGATGCGCAAACAACATCCCTGTGGCAGCTATCAATGGGAGATCGTGCGGGTGGGCGCCGACATTGGCCTGGTCTGTTTAACCTGTAAACGACGCGTACTTTTGCCCAGACGCCAATTTGCCCGCCAGGCCAAAAAATTTATCAAACGGGGCGCCCAGGCGCAGGGTGATCAAGCACCGACTACGGGATAGCGGTGCGCGCAGGAAAGAACGAATCATGCAGCGAACTGAACTTACCAATTATCTGGACACTTACCTCGATATCGCCAACATCAAAGATTATGGCCCGCAAGGCTTACAGATCGAAGGGCGCGCCGAGGTGCGCCGAATTGTGGGGCTAGTGGACGCCCACCAGCCCTGTGTTGAGGCCGCTTTGGCCTGCCATGCCGATTTGATGTTGGTGCATCATGGCATCTTTTGGGGGCCGCCGAAATTGTTGCGCGACAGCTATGGTGCGCTGGTGCGTTCCTTTATGCAGGCCGATCTCAACTTATATGCAGCCCATCTGGCCCTTGATGCCCATCCAACGGTGGGCAACAATGCCGAACTGGCGCGGCGCTTAGGGCTAGATGTCATTGATTGGTGGGCTAATGTCAACGGTAAAAAGATCGCCGCGCTGGCGGTGGCGCCCGGCGGTCTACGGCTCGATGAATTAGTCCAACGTTTTGAACAGACCGTAGGCCCAATTAAGCTAGTCCAAGCGCAAGGACCGGCGCTCATCCAGCGGGTGGGCATTCTCAGTGGCTCTGGCGCTCGTGAGATTGAAGAAGCCGCAGCCCTGGGCTGTGATCTCTTTATCACAGGCGAAACCAGCCACGCCCACTACTACGAGGCGCTCAATGCCAGGCTAAATGTGATCTACGGGGGTCATTACACGACCGAAACAGTGGGTGTCCAGGCCCTGGGGCAACACTTGCAAGCAAAATTTAATCTGGAATTTGAGTTTATCGATCTACCTACCGGCCTGTAAAGCCACCTGAGTTTCCTGTCAATCACCAAAATCAAAAGAAACAGAGGCTCGCTGACAGTTGGCGAGCCTCTGTTATAGTATAGTTAGCTCACGTTTGGTGGCTTAGGAACGTGGTTGCGGCTTGATGCCCGTTTTTTCCTCTAATAGACGGGCAACTTCCCCAGCTTCGGCATGACGGCCAATTGTCTTCTTACTAAAAATGACCATGTCGTCGGCCAAAACTTCGAAAACACCACCCTTAGAGGGGAGTAGGGTTAGCGATTCGATGTTGGGTGTATAATTTTTGGTAAGTTCGTCCGTCAAACTGACGGCGCGCGGTGTGTAATTTCAACCAATACAATATTCAATACTCAATCTGTATTTTTTTACAGTCGTAGCCGTATCCATAAATCGTCTCCTTATGTGATTGGACATGTGATCGGGCTTAGGTAAGCGCTGGGAACCGGAATGAGGGGACCTGCGTCTATAATCGCATAGATTAACCTGATGATCAAATTAGATTCATCGCATATTAAGCCAACCAATCTCAGAATAAAGATGGAATAGCGTCCAGTATTGTAAACACTCTGCAGATTTGGGACAACTGATTTGCTCATGTTATTGTAGGCTTATGCAGGATAATCAAAACATAGAATCAAATAAAAGACCGACCGTCCCTGCCGAGGGTTTATCCACGGAAGAGGCGATGCCAACCGTTGACGCGTCGACAAACCCTGAAAGTGGCCTCAATCGTCGTCGCTTTTTGGGGGGTGTCCTGGGTGGTACGGTGGCCTGGGTCGCGGCGGCCTGTGGCTGGGGGAGCGAAACCCCTACGCCTACCGTTGCACCGACCGTTGGACCAACGCCAACCACAACACCGGTTGCCCAATCGAGTTTGATCCCCACACCCGCGGCAAGCATCAAGACGTACATGCCGCAAATTGCGAAGAATTCGAACCAAGAAGTGGCGATTTTATCACCGACCGAGGAGCCGACCGCCAAACCAACGGCGACGAAAAAGCCTAAAAAGACGGCGACGCCTGAGCCAACGCCCCTGCCACCGACAACACCTTTCCCACCGGGCCCGCCCAGCAAACTAGGTGTTGTGGTCGCACGGAATGATCCACAGCTCTTTGATCTGTTAGCGACCAAAGGTCTAACCGTTGTTTCGACGTTGGAACTAGATCCAAACTTTGCGGCGCAAATCAAGCAGATTTCACCAAAAACACTCTTGATTGGGCGTCTACCCGACACAAAATTCGACCAGTTGGATCTATCGACCCTAAGTGATCCAGTGGGTGCGGCCCGTGCATTTGTCGAGCAATTAATGCCCGTGGCTGGCGACGAACAACGCCGCGCCTATTTTGATGCCTGGCAGGCGTATAACGAGCCAGTGGCGAATACAGCCGATGAGATGCAGCGGCTGGCTGATTTTGAAGCAGAACGAACCCGTTTATTGTCGGCAGAAGGCATTCGCAGCGTAATTGGCAACTTTGGCACTGGTCATCCGACAGAGATGAGCCAATGGGAACAGTTTGTACCGGCCTTGCAAGCCGCCCAAGAACATAACGGCTGGCTGGGGCTCCACGAATATTCGGCGCCGACGATCTACTTCAGCAGTTCACGCGGCGACACAGGCAATCATCCCGATGTGACCCCAGAAGACACGGGCTGGTTGACACTGCGCTATCGGCACGTCTATAACGAAATTCTCAAGCCCAAAGGGCTGGCCATTCCGTTGGTCTTCACCGAGTTAGGCGTGGATGGTTATGTAAAAAATAATCGACCAGGCCCCGAGGATGCTCGTGGCTGGCAAGATTTTCAGGATTATTGGGCGCAAAATGGCTATGGGCTTTGGGGGCCAGGCGCATACATTGAGCAGTTAGTCTGGTTCGATCAGGCGATGCGGCAAGATGAGTATGTGCTGGGCGGTTGTATCTTTGCCCTAGCCGCCAGCGCCCGTTGGCAATCCTATGACATTTTAGGACCCGCGGCGGATATCCTCAAGCAGTATTTGAGTGTACATGCGCCAGCGTAAACGCCTAAGTCAGGGTTTGGTCATGTTAGGTAGGTCAGTATAATAAGTACAAAAAGAGATTGGAGATTCGAGAATAAGGACGAACCATCTGTAATTTCCCAATCTCTGCATTAAATCGCAGTTACTAACTTTCCGGCGACTCAGCAAAGGTCCATTGCATTCATGTCGATTGTCGAAATTCATACACGGTTATCGTCTACAGCTACTTTATTTATTGGAATTCTCGGTCTTTGGGCCTTATATCTACGCTTTCGGACCAAACCGCTTGATAGCAATTGGTTGGGTGCGGCCGTGATTGGCGAGTTGCTGTTGTTGGCGCAAGCCTTCATTGGTATTTTTCTCTATACGCAAGGCCTGAATGCCGCCCTGCCGCGTCCTTTTTTACATATTTTGTATGGGATCGTCTCGATCATCACTTTGCCCGCAGCCTATGGCTATTTTAATACTTTGGAAGATGAGAATGTAAAGACATTGGCAATGGCTGCGGCTTGTTTCTTTTTATGGGGGATCATTCTGCGCGCCGCGCACGTGGCTGAATTTATAGCCCCTGGCTAAACCAGGGCTATACCAGCTTAGGTGTAAAATCAATCGTCTATCGATATAGAACAAGTCAGCGCAGAAGAGGATCTTGGTATGTAGGGAATTTCTAACGTAAGAGCCATCCTATTATGTCCAAACAAGTTTTGGTCTTGAACGCTGGTTATGAGCCTTTAAGTCTTGTGTCGGTGCGCCGCGCCATCGTGCTCTTAATGCACGAAAAGGCAGAATTGCTGGAAGCAACCAATCAGATGATTTCCAGTGCGAGTCGCTCGATCCCTATCCCGTTGGTGATTCGGCTGGTGCATTATGTCAAATTGCCCCACCGGCGCGTTCCCGCAACCCGCAGTGCGATCATGTTGCGGGATGCCTACATCTGCCAATATTGTGGCGATGCGCCTGGCCGAGCCCACTTGACGGTGGATCATGTGATGCCGCGCAGTCGTGGCGGTCTGCATGATTGGCACAATCTGGTAACGGCCTGCAAACGCTGCAACCAGAAGAAAGGCTCGCTGACGCCTGAAGAGGCAATGATGCATTTAATCCGTAAGCCATTTGAGCCAAGTTATGTGGCGCTTGTCCTATTAAGCAACCCGGTGGCGGCCGAGCGTTGGGAACATCTGATGGGCCTGTCACGCAACCGTTCGGCGAGTGAAGCGGTCTTCGCAACCTGACCAGGTTTTTACCTTGTCGCTGCCGGGCGCTGATTGTCAAGTTGACCGGCAGGTAGGCGGACCTAAACGCTAGTTTTCATCCTGATACAAATCAAGCAACGGCTTTCTACATTTCCATTTTCACGCGCCACGTTCTGTGTCTATGTCTAAAACTGAAGCCCGAAAAGAGACGATCGACGCCATTGGGCGGCGCATTTCGGATCTAAATGACCAATCTTTAATGCAGCTCTCCCAGTTTATCAGCTACTTGAAATGGCAGGAAGAGCTTTGGCATAGCTTGCTAGAAACAGAAGCTGACCCGCGCCCCGACCAAGTGGTGCGCTGGCAATTTGATTTTCTAGAAGCTTTCCCGGCGGCACGCCAGGCCGCTACCCGTTCGGCGCGTGGCATGGAAATTAAGGTGGCCGTAGCAACTTGCGGGATGGTGCAACAAATTGCGCTTTGGCAACATCCGCCGACCGTCGGCAGTGCTGTTTGTGAATATAACCTAACGGTGCCCGCCGAGGTTGATAGCCTGCGCCTCCGATTTGCTGTTGGCATCCGCGATGGCGCAGTGATGGAAGCGGACAATTTGTGTGCATTCCGCATCTATGTGAACGGCGTCCGGATCTGGAGCACCACCAAACAGACAACGACCTGGGAACGCCACACCATTGATTTGCCCAGTCTTGGTGGTCAAGAGATCATCATTCAATTTATGACGGATGGCCTTGGTGACACGCGTTGGAATTGGGCCGTCTGGGCAGAGCCGGTGTTGCTTGGGTACGGCTCACGCCCCGAGAGAAATTAACCCACCACTGACGATTTTCCACTTATCTAGAACGAATCACTCGCCTTGGAGGAAATAATGGGCGAAGAATTTTCCGCGACCGACACTTTTCCCTATGGACAAGCGATTGTCTGGCAGCCCAATCCAGCATGGATGGCCGAAAGCAATTTGCGCCAATTGATGGATCGCCATCACATTCGCGATTACGATGAATTGCAACGGCGCGCCGGGCACGATCTGCGCTGGTTTTGGAATGCGGTATTGGCCGATCTGGACATTCAGTTTTATCAGCCTTACACCCAGATTGTCGATCTGAGCGAGGGTCTCCCCTTCCCCCGCTGGTGCGTGGATGGCCAACTAAATATTATCCACAATTGTTTGGATAAGTGGGTGACGCCAAACCATCCGATGCGCGATCAAGTGGCGTTGCGCTGGGAAGGGGAAGAAGGCACCACCGTTACGTTCACCTATGCAGAACTCGATCGTGAAGTCTGTCGCTGTGCCAATGCGTTGCGCGCATTGGGGCTAGGCAAAGGCGATGTTGTCGCGCTCTATATGCCGATGATTCCCGAATTGGCGATTGCGTTCCTGGCGATTGTCAAAATTGGCGGCATTCTCTTACCCTTGTTTAGCGGCTATGGCCCCAGCGCCATTATCAATCGTTTAAACGATGCGCAGGCCAAAGCCGTCATTACCAGTGATGGAGTGCTGCGGCGCGGTAAACCGGTGCCAATGAAAACCACACTGGACGAAGCCTTAAGCGCCGCGGGGAGCGTCCAGCACGTCATTGTCGTCAATCGCGCTCATCTAGCCGAGCTACCGTGGGCGGCGGGCCGCGATTATTGGTGGCATGAGCTAGTACCACAACAGTCCCCCACCAGCGCCACCGAGCAGACCAGCGCCGAAGATGTGCTGATGCTCATCTATACCAGCGGCACGACGGGCAAACCCAAGGGCGCCGTACACACCCACTGCGGCTTTCCGATCAAGGCGGCGCAAGATATGCGTCAAGCGATGGATTTGAAGCCACAAGACACGCTTTATTGGCTGACTGATATGGGCTGGATGATGGGGCCCTGGGAAGTGTTTGGCGTGTTGCTCAACGGGGCGACAATGGTCTTTTATGACGGCGGACCAGATTATCCCGATGTAGATCGGCTGTGGGCTTTGGTAGAAAAACACCAGATCAGCCATCTGGGCGTCTCACCAACCCTGATTCGCTCGCTCAAAACTCATGGCACCGCCCCGATTGAAAAGCACGACATCAGCAGCCTGCGCATGATCTGTTCTACCGGCAGCCCGTGGGACCCAGAGACTTGGTTGTGGCTCTTTCACACGGCGTTACGCGGAGAAAAACCGATCATCAATTACTCTGGTGGCACAGAATGCAGCGGCGGCATCATTTGCAGTAACTTGTTCAAGCCCATTAAGCCATGCTCCTTTGCCGGGCCTATGCTGGGCATGGATGTCGATGTGGTCGACGAACAGGGCAGGTCCGTGCGCAACAGCGTGGGTGAGTTGGTGATCCGCCAACCATGGATCGGGATGACACGCGGCTTCTGGCATGATCGGCAGCGCTATCTTGACACCTATTGGCAGCGTTTTCCTAATGTTTGGGTGCATGGCGACTTTGCCACCATCGACGAAGATGGCCTTTGGTATATTCTGGGTCGTAGCGATGACACGATCAAAGTTGCCGGCAAGCGTTTAGGCCCCGCCGAAGTGGAGGCAATTCTCAATGCCCACCCCGCGGTCATTGAATCAGCGGCGATTGGGGTGCCCCACCCGATCAAAGACCAAGAGGTGGTGGCGTTCTGTGTGCTGCGCAACAATTATGCCGCCGACGAGGCGCTCCGGCTCACTTTGTTGGACTTGGTGACCCAAGAATTGGGCAAACCCTTAAAGCCGCGTGCCATCAAATTTACCACTGCGCTGCCCAAGACGCGCAACGCCAAGATCATGCACCGGCTGATCCGCGCCGCCTATCTAGATCAACCAATGGGCGATCTAAGTAGCCTGGAAACACCAAGCGCCGTGGACGCCATTCGAGCGGCCATTTAAGCGGGATCAGCATTCAGACACCCAGATTGCAGTTGACAGAATAAGTAGCTCATCTTACCTAGAGAAGCGGTTATACAGAGCTCACCAAAAAACGCCAGCACAAGCGTGATTTTGGCTCTCCGCTTAGCTCGGCTTTGTACAAAATAAGGCGGAGCGCGGGTTTAAACAGCTTCTGTACGCGCTGTGTAGCGAACTCCCCTATAGAATGCGCAGTTATTTTTAGACATTTTGGCAGATTGCCCTATATCTTGCGAAGGATTTTGCCTAATCTAACGATAAATAAAGAGTAACAAAAACCTAAATTTCGCTGAGACATTCTAAGACTAGAGAGTGAGCACTAACGAATATGAAAGCTATCATCATTACCCCCAATGGCGCAGAACGAATTCTTCTTGCCCAAGTATTACAACAGGCCGGTTTATCAGTCCAGCCTACAGATAATTTTGATAGCTTTGTCCAAGGTTGGGCATCAACCTCGGTCGATCTCGTTATATTGGCCCTACCAGCCGAACAATTACAAATGGCAATGCCCCAAACTCGTCTGATAACCAATGCCCCGCTGATTGTGATTGCCGATTTTATCAACGATAGTGCGCGCGTGGCACTCTACAAAGCTGGTGCCGATCTCGTGCTTGTCCGGCCTTATAGCCCTCGGCTCCTGATGGTGCAGGCTGGGATTATGGCCCAGCAAGGGTATGCCCGGTCCGCGCAGCAACCAATTAGACAACTGGTTGCGCCAATGCCAGCCGAATCATTTCTAAGCGGCTCGCGCCAGCGAAGTGCAACATTATATAGTTAACGACAAGCGTGCATTCATTCCCCGAATGCACGCTTGTCGTTGTACAATAGCTGTATGAATCTTCTGACGATCGAAAATCTTTCCAAACAATATAGTGAACGTCTGCTCTTTGATAACGCCAATTTGCAGATCAATGAAGGGGATCGCATTGGCCTGATCGGCGTCAACGGCAGCGGAAAGAGCACGTTGCTGCGCGTCGTGGCAGGCTTAGACGCCCCCGATAGCGGCAATGTAAAGATCTGGGGTGGCATCAGCGTTGAATACCTGCCCCAGGAACCGCCATTAGACGATAATCTGACGGTGCTGATGACGATCTTCCACAGCAATTCCCCGCAGATGCAGCTATTGCGTGATTACGAACAGATTAATGACGCCCTGCAGCAAGCCCCCAACGATTTCCAATTACAAATGCGCCTGGCAGAGCTCAGCGCCGCCATGGAGCAAGTGGGGGGTTGGGGCGCCGAGGCCAATGCCAAAGCCGTCTTGACCAAACTAGGCATCACCAATTTTAAGGCCCTTGTCGGCACACTCAGCGGTGGGCAACGCAAGCGCGTAGCCTTAGCCCGTGCTTTAATTGATCGGGCGGATCTGCTGATCCTCGACGAACCGACCAACCATATCGATGCCACGACGATTGCCTGGCTCGAAGAATATTTGGCGGCGACGCCCGGTGCCCTTTTGATGGTGACCCATGATCGCTATTTTCTAGATCGGGTCGTCAACCGGATTGTGGAGTTGGATCGCAGACAATTGGTCAGTTACGTCGGCAATTACAGCCAATATCTAGAATTGCACGAGCAACGTCATCAACTGCTAGCCGAAGCGGAGACAAAACGCCAGAATTTGTTGCGCCGCGAACTGGAATGGCTGCGGCGCGGGGCAATGGCACGCGGCACCAAGCAGAAGGCGCGCAAACAACGCGCCGAAGAATTATTGCAAATTCAAGGTGACAGCGGTCAAGACAAAGTTGCCATCAGCCTGGCCGGTCGCCGTTTGGGCGGTCAAGTGCTCAGCGCGCACAAACTACAAAAGAAGTACGGCGATGCCGTTGTGCTGAACGATGTAGAATTTCAGCTAGAGCCGGGTGACCGCATTGGTATTATGGGGCCGAATGGCGCGGGCAAAAGTACATTGCTCGATATTCTAGGCGGCAAACAGCTGCCAGATAGCGGCACCGTTCAGTGGGGTGAGACTGTGCGGCTGGGATATTATGACCAACGAAGCGCCGGTCTTGACGATCAAATGCGCCTGTTGGACTTCATTGAACAAGAAGCCCCGCTGATCCGCACCAAAGACGGCGAGATCGTGGAAGCGGCCAAAATGTTAGAATGGTTCCTCTTTCCACGCAACGTTCAACGCGCTCGGATCGGCAGTCTCAGCGGTGGGGAACGACGCCGGCTTTATCTCTTGCGCACGCTGATCCACCAACCCAACGTGCTCTTTCTCGACGAGCCAACCAACGATCTGGATATTCAGACCTTGACGGTGCTGGAAGAGTTTCTGGATTATTTTGTCGGCTGTGTCGTTGTTGTCAGCCATGACCGTTATTTTCTTGATCGCACGGTGGACTTTCTGGTAACGGTGGAGGATGGCAAATTAGGGCC
>JAPLGZ010000337.1 GCA_026389895.1 Chloroflexota bacterium
GGCGTTGATGTGGGTCCCGCGCATGCGCTCCTCGAAGCCCAACTTCCCAAAGATTGGACAGCACAACAGGTCTACGACAACCACGAAGTCTTGATGCTCCACGGCCAACGTTGTTGTTATTTTCGCAACCCCGCCTGCGAACGCTGTGCCGTGTTGGATCTATGTCCAACCGGTCAAGCCAAAGTTAACAATGGGGCGTAGATAAGTACATGTGCTTCTCCTTCGCTGCCGCCACTCGCATAAAAGCGGTGCCCGAAGGTGGTCTGCTCAAGGATGAACCAGACCACGCTGATCACGCCAAACATGATCAGCACAGAGTTGGGTAGGGGTCCAGTCAGGCCTCGACCAATGAATGGGAAGGGTTTACATTTGGCAAGCAAACTGCCTACGATAAGGGCGGGTCCTTATCGTAGGCGCGTATCACCGGCTTCTGTTGTTACGTATCAATAAACGAAGCACCGCTAGCGCCAGCACAATTCGGCCAATCGCCTTGAGTTTATTGGGCATGCCAGTCATATACCAATAGACAAGTTTGGCCCATTGTTGGCGGAGTTGGGTTTGACCCTGGTAGAGCGCCTGGGCAACAGGCAAATTGTCGGGCGCCGCTCGCTTAGAAAAGTTATTTGTGCCCATTTGCAAACGGTCGATATAGCCAGCCGCGTTGCGTTTGAAGAGCACCTTCTGGACTGCGCCTTGCACAATGATCTCAAAGCTCAGTGGATCGTTGCCATCGACAGGATGCAGTTGTACGCCATCTTTATACGCGCCATCGGGCGAACGCATGACCAGATGATTGCCATCAACCAAGACGGTTACTTCGGCGCCAAAACCGGTCCACTGGCGGAAGTTGGTATTGGGGCCAGGCGTTGGACCATAGCTGCCGCAGATCGCGCCCCATAGCTCGGGGTGTTCAGGCACACCGGGTTTGGGCAATTGCGTCGCTGGGTCGGGAATATCGAGCAAGCGGCGCATCAGATCAGTGGCGATCAGGCCGGGTGCGCCGTTCGAGGTGTTGGTAAAGACCAGCAGCGCTAAGCCATCATCCGGGGCCACAAGCATTTGAGAGATAAAACCAGGCCAGCCACCACCATGCCCAATCGTCCGATGACCACCAATCTCGCGCAAGAAAAAGGCTAATCCTTGACCCGGCAACCGTGGATCAACTTGAAACTGGGGCTGGATCATCTGGGCCAGGGTCTCAGGTTTCAGGATCGATCCGTGTTGATTGCGCCCACCATTCATCAGCGCCGCCACATAATGCACCATGTCATTGACACTGGAATAGATATTTGATGCGCCAGCAGTGACGACATGTTGATAACCGAGCAGCGCTTCGACGGTCTTAAAACCATTGTCTTTAAATTGATAGCCGGTCGCCAAACGGTTGCGCACAATGTCGCTCAAAAACCAATCGGACTGGGTCATGCCGAGCGGCTGGAAGATCTGCTCGATCGCATATTGCTCAAAGGGCTGGCCACTGAGATCGGCCACCAACTGGCCCAGCACACCAAAGGCGTGGTTGCAATAACACCATTTGATGCCTGGATAGATTTCCGCGGTCAGTTTGCCTTGATAGTAGGCGGGCAGCGGTTGCGTCTGCCGCACATCGCGCACGCTCAAATCTTCAAGCACCACGTTTTCTGGCTTGAGCAACCAGCGCGGGTCAACCTTGCGTAATTCGCCAATGCCCGAGGTGTGCGTGAGCAAATGCCGGATCGTGATCGGCGGTGCGTTCAGATCAGGATGTTCGACGCGAAGGCCCTTGAGATGCTGGTTGATCGGATCGTCTAATTGAAATTTGCCTTGTTCCCACAGTTGCATCAACGAAACCGCGGTGAAGGTCTTAGAGATCGACATGATACGAAAGACGGTATCGGATGTCACGGGCGTCTGGGTTTTAATATCGGCAAAACCGGTGTTGAAGGTATAGATCAGCTCGCCGTCATGGACAATGCCCACCGCTAGCCCCGCCATTGGCCCTAATTTTTTCACATGGGCGCGGATAATGTCATCGGCTTCTTGCAAAACTTTGTTGACTTGATTCTCTGTAGCCATTGCCATTCCTCAATTCTCTGCGTTGGACGCGTGACAATAAAATTATCTAACCCTTACTGCTCCGATTAGTAGGGGTGCCCAGAGGGCACGCAATCGACGGCGAAGCCAGCTCAGGGTCAACATTACGATTGGCCCGCCGCCGACCTGGGCGCCCTCTGGGCACCCCTACGAGGATCGCCATTGGGAGAAAAAACATCGCGCAAGCGTAATCTAAGCGGACTATACGCTGCATAAAAATGGCGGGATGCCGACAGACTTGAAGTGCAAACGATGATATAAGCCTGTTACATACGAATACCCTAACACGTTGCAACATATTTTGTATAACAGGTGGTGAATTCATTCATCACGGGCGCATCAACCTATTCAACCCAAACAACCTCCAGAGGAGACCCAGTATGTTTGATTTTACCGACCAAGTGGTGATCCTGACTGGCGGCAGTGGCAATTTGGGCAGCGCCGTCGTGTGGGCTAAGTTGAAGTTAGCGTTCGTAAACTAATTCACCACCGACATAGGTCTGTACGACATGTAGATCTAACATTTGGGCCGTGGGTGTCGTGAGCGGGTCGCCACTTAACACGACCAGATCAGCCCATTTCCCTGGCGTAATACTACCGCGATTGGCTTCGTCGCCACTTAGGATGGCGCCGCCCATGGTGTAGGCATAGAGTGCTTCGCGTGGCGTAATCGCCTGATCTGCACCGAGTGGATTACCGGCGTGATCGAGCCGGTCAACGGCCGCTTTCAGGCCAATCAACGGGTTATCATCTGGCACCACGGGCGCATCGGTGCTTAGGGCGACCGTTAGACCGGCGTCGAGCATGGCGCGCACGCCATAGACCCGTGGATAGTAACTTTCTGGCATGTAGCGGCGGAAAGTTGCGCCCATTGCGGGAAGAAAAACTGTCTGCGTGGCCGCCATCACGCCGAGGGCGGCACAGCGCTGCAAATGTTCCGCGGTGGGCAGAGCCAAATGTTCAATCCGATGGCGCAGGTCCGGGCGCGGTTGGCGCGCATTGATCAGCTCGTAGATGCGGATCACCTGTTCCAGCGCAACATCGCCATTGGCGTGCGTGCCAATATGATAGCCATTGCTATGGGCAACCCACATCTGGTCAGCCAGCTCTTCACTCTCCCAGATCATCACACCTTTGGTGCCTGTTTCCCGATAGGGAATGGAAATGGCCGCG
>JAPLGZ010000638.1 GCA_026389895.1 Chloroflexota bacterium
GGCCGCCTCCATCACTTCCTGGATGTGGAGCCCATCGGCAAACGAAGGCGCCGTGGGCCGGCCATCGGCAATGGCCTTGAGAAATTGATATTGACATTCGGCATGGCTGCGTTCAAAACCGGGCGCCATGGTCCAATCCGGGCTTTTGGCATCGGTGTAACGACCGCCCGTTTCAATTTTACGAAAACCGCGCAGACCACCCAACGGCGATTCTGCCTCGCGCGCGTCGTAGACCTCTAGCCACGCTGGGTTGGCGGTATTGAAGCGGATGGCGCCTTTTTCGCCAAAAATTTCCACCGGTCCATCATTGGTAAAACCTGTGCCCATGCGCGAAGTTTCTACCAAGCCGAGCGTGCCATTTTTCAAGCGCACATGCATCAGCGCAATGTCATCGACATCCACCGGCGCGGTTTGCGTTGAACCAGCCACAATCGGGCGTTGCTTGATCAGCGTCTCTAGCGTGGCCTGCACCGATTCGTATTCGCCGAGCAGATAATAGAGCAGATCTAGAATATGTGAACCCAGATCAAAGAGCGCCCCGCCCCCCGAGACTTCTTTGCGCAGGCGCCAGGAGAGTGGTTTGTCGGGGCTGATGTAGCTGGAACGGTAATAGCGCCCGCGAAAGGAGAAGATCTGTCCCAGAAAACCGGCGTCGATCAGTTGGCGCGCCCGCATCACGGCGGGAAAGAAGCGTAGATTGAAGGTCATCTGCGTCTTGACATCTGCCTGTTGAACGGCAGCCACCATGCGGCGCCCCGCTTCTACGGTCATTGCCAGTGGTTTTTCACAGTAAATGTGTTTGCCAGCCTGCGCCGCCGCCATCACAACCGCTTCGTGCAGATGGTTGGGCGTGCAGACATCCACGACATCCACATCGGGCCGCGCCAACAATTCCATATAATCCGTGGTCCAGACCTCACAGCCGATCTCCTGGGCTGCCTTTTGGGCGCTCTCTGGCCGAGAGGTCGCCACGCCGACAATGTTGATGGTGTCGGCGGGTAAGCCATAATAAAACGGGATCGCCCGATACGCCTGCGCATGAACGCGCCCGATGCCACCATAGCCGATTAAGGCAATGCCAAGTTTTCTCATCGACTCATTCCTGTCTGAAGCGTGCCGCGCCGGCCGTTACGCAGCCTGGTTACCAAGGATCTCTAGCCGCGTAGTACTGTACAGATAGAGTAAATACGACTTCAGCCATTATAGCAAACCTTATGGCCCATGAAAATCTCAAATGTCATCAAAGGCTACGATGCTGGTCTATGAATCATCATTCTCCAGTGACGCGCTATTTTGCCATTCCCTACTCCTCGCACCCAATCCCGTTTTTGTTGCCATCAAGCCGATGCGGGTCCGGCTGCAAAACCGTGAAGTTCTTCTGGGGAATATCGCGACAAGCTAATTCGGGGGGTGGGGATGGAATGCAAAAATCAGGATAGGACGCGTAGCAATTGGCTGGCAACACTGTTGGTATCGTCGCCGGCACTACGTTTGCGATAAACGGCAGATAGATGGCATCCGATGACGGGATTGTGCCAGCCTGGGGCTTGGCACCTTGGGCAAAAATAGCACCGTATACCGATAGTAGCATAAGCGCTGCCACGATGAGAAGGGACTTATATTTCATTTTTCTTTTCTTTTTTTTTCTTTTTTCTTTCGCAAACCATATAGCAGAGGGGCTAGGAATAGCGGTGCATTTACCTGGGGATTATTCCTTGACAGACGCGGTGATGGAAATGCCAGAGGGATTTTACCACGAAATATTAACAACAAAAAACAGTAAAAAGCGCTGCCAATGGGTTTGACTGATCGCCAAGTGGCGCGCCTAGAAAAGACTAAGCGACCCATGCTACTTCATTGATGATACTTTGGGGCTAAATTCTTCTTTTGCTAGCGCCAAATTTATATTTGGCCTTTGTTGTAAGCACAGTGTAAGTATTGGATGTATTAGCCTATGATAAACTAAAGGCCGGACAGAGGGATGTAAGAAAAAAATCAAGAGAGGCGAGTTATCATGG